>JARFPS010000143.1 GCA_029288175.1 Miltoncostaea sp.
GGATCACTCCCACCAGCGTCACCAAGGGTGTCTCGGACATCGTGCAGCTGCTGGGCCTGGAGGACGACGCCGCCGCCGAGCCGCGCTCGCCCGCCCGCCGGTCCACCACCGTGGACGCCCCGCCCGACGAGATCGAGCGCATGATCGTCCAGCGTGAGACCGAGATGTTCCAGGCGGCCGAGGAGCTGCGTTTCGAGCGCGCGGCGGGCCTCCGCGACGAGATCGCCGAGCTGCGCGCGGCGCTGACGGGGGAGGGGGACCCCGAGGCCGGCGAGGAGCCCGAGCCCGACTCCGCGCGCAAGCCGGATCCCGGCCCGCGGGCGGTGGGCCCGGCGCCGGTGCCCCAGAAGGGCGCGCGGAGGGCGTCGCGCCGCGGATGAGCGACGGGCGTTTCGTCGAGGAGCCGGACTTCCGCACGCTGGCCGCGCCGGGGCTGGACGAGGACGAGCTGTATGCGGCGCTTCAGGGCCTTCCGGGCCGTGGCGCGCTGTGGGGCGAGGGGCGGTCGCAGTCGTTTCCGCCGGCGGAGCCCCGCTGGGACGACGATCGCGAGCGCCGGCGGCGGCACGAGGACGTGCTGGCCCGCTGGCCGAAACTCGACGACGCCGGGGACCAGGGGTCCTGAGCTCGTCCGGGCCCGCCCGTAGCATCGGCGGGCGATGGGCCTGACGAACCACCTCGTGCAGCTCGGCGACGCCCGTGAGCTCTCGTGGATCGAGACCGAGTCGGTGCACCTGGTCTGCACCAGCCCGCCCTACGGGTCGCTGAAGGAGTACCCCGACCACCCCGGGCAGCTCGGCAACCATCCGGTCTACGAGGAGTTCCTCGACGAGCTGGACGTCGTCTGGCGCGAGTGCCTGCGCGTGCTGGTCCCCGGGGGCCGCATCGCCTGCGTCGTGGGCGACATCTGCATCAGCCGTCGCCGCGGCGGTCGCCACCACGTGCTTCCGTTGTCGTCCGACATCCAGGTGCGCGCCCGGAGGCTGGGGTTCGACTGCCTCACGCCCATCCGGTGGATGAAGGTGGCCAACATCGCCCTCGAGGCGTCGCGCTCCAGCCGCTTTCTGGGCAAGCCCAACCTGCCCAACGGCATCGTCAAGAACGACCTGGAGCACATCCTGTTCCTGCGCAAGCCGGGCGGCTACCGCAGCCCCACCGAGGAGCAGCAGCGGCGCAGCTTCATCGACACCGACGACTACGCCCGCTGGTTCGCGCCGGTGTGGACCGACGTCACCGGCCAGCTTCGACGCGAGCACCCCGCGCCGTATCCGCTCGAGGTGCCCCGCCGCCTGGTCCGGATGTTCAGCTTCGCGGGAGACACGGTGCTCGACCCGTTCGGGGGCACGGGCACGACGGCCGCAGCGGCCATCGAGACCGGCCGCAGCTCCATCTCGGTGGAGATCGAGCCCGGCTACGTCGACCTGGCCGAGCGCCGCCTGCGCGAGGGCGACATCACCGCGCGGCTCGATGTGCGGCGCGAGGCACCCGATCACGAGGAGCGCCGGCCGTCGGCGACGGCCACCAGCTCGTCGGCGTAGCCGAGGTCGATCGGCTCGCCGGGGTCGAGGTGCCCCGGCTCGACGACTACGTCGCGGGGGCGAGCGCCTACGTGCGACGCGCGGTGGTGCTCGACCAGGGGCCGAAGAAGGCCGCGCAGATCCGCCTCTCGGCGGCGCTCGCCGAGGCGCTGAAGGCCGAGCTCCAGGAGCGGCTTCCCGGGATGAGCCACGCCCATGCCGGTGAGCGTGACGTGGGCGGGGCGTTGCGGGTGGCCCGGGCGGATCTCTCCGAGATGCATCCGCTGGACGGCCTGCGGCTGGGGGTGGAGCTGAAGCCCATCCACCTGGCGGTCGGGCGGAATCTGTGGAACCGCTTCGGCGACATCCGCACGTTCGCCGTCAACCTCCATCTGAAGTTCCCGTTCGCCGTGGTGGGCGGTGTGCTGACAGTGCCCTCGTACGAGTGGGTGACGCGCGGCGGGCGCGCCGAGCGGAAGAGCACCATCGGGCTCGTCGAGCGGGCCGTCGATCGGCTGTCGCGCGCCGGCGGCCGTCGCAACGAGGGCGACGCGCCGCACCTTCTCGAGGCGGCCGCGGTCGTGGTGTTCGACCCGGACGGCGACCGGCTCCTCGACGACACGCCGCCCCGCGGCTCGGGCCTCCGCTGGGACGAGTTCGTCGGGGCGATGGCCGCGGCCTACGACGCCCGCTTCGGGGACCTCTAAAGCGGCTAGCCGGGAGCGGCGCCGGGCGGCAGGCCCAGCGTCAGGTGCGAACCGGCGGGAACGGTGACGCTCTCCCAGGGATCGCAGAACGGCCAGACGAAGAACGGCGCGCCGCCGGTGAGGTTGGCGAAGAAGCCGACGCCGTTGACCTGCCAGTCGTCCTCGGCCTCGGGCCAGGTGACGAACAGGGAGCGCTCGCCGCCCGCGTTGTCGCGCCAGCCACAGGAGGCCAGCGGAACGCGGCCGTAGCCCGGCCCCTCGATCTCCTCGCCGTCCTTCACCAGGCCGAAGTGCATGTGGGGATCGTGCCAGATGTCGGCGGCGTCACGGCCTGTCCCGGCACTAGACTCACCCAGGTGCCCCGTCCACGGCCACGACTCGCCCCCGATGCCATCCACGTCGTCGGTGCCCGCGAGCACAACCTGCGCGACGTCGCCGTCTCGATACCGCGCGATCAGCTGACGGTCATCACCGGCCTGTCGGGCAGCGGCAAGTCGAGCCTGGCCTTCGACACGCTCTACGCCGAAGGCCAGCGGCGCTACGTGGAGAGCCTGTCGGCCTACGCCCGGCAGTTCCTGGGCCAGATGGACAAGCCGGACGTCGACCACATCGAGGGGCTTTCGCCGGCCATCTCGATCGACCAGAAGACGACCAGCCGCAACCCCCGCTCCACGGTGGCCACGGTGACCGAGGTCTACGACCACCTGCGCCTGCTGTACGCGCGCATCGGCGAGCCGCACTGCCCGGAGTGCGGGCGCCCCATCCAGGGCCAGAGCGTCGAGCAGATCGCCGACCGGGTGCTGGAGTTGCCCGAGGGCACGCGCTTCCTGGTGCTGGCCCCGGTGGTGCGCGACCGCAAGGGCGAGCACAAGGATGTGCTCGAGTCGATCCGGTCGGAGGGCTTCTCGCGGGTGGCCATCGACGGTGAGGTGCATCTGCTCGATGGGGTCCCGGCCCTCGACCGGAACTTCAAGCACACCATCGAGGTGGTCGTCGACCGCCTGAAGATGCGCGAGGACCTGCGGCGGCGGCTCACCGACGCCATCGAGACGACCGTGCGCATGTCGGGCGGGATCGTGCGCATCGAGGAGGCCGACGGCGATCGGCGCTCCGAGACCTACAGCGAGCACTTCGCCTGTCCCGACCACGGCGTCTCGCTCGCCGAGCTCGCGCCGCGGGCCTTCAGCTTCAACTCGCCCCACGGCGCGTGCCCGACCTGCACCGGCCTGGGCTACATGCAGGAGATCGACCCCGAGCTGGTCATCGACCCGTCGCGCTCGCTCGACGACGGGGCCATCCTTCCGTGGGCCGACCGGACCACCGACTACTACGACCTGCTGCTGTCGGCCATCACCGACCGTGAGGGCATCGACACCCGCCGCCCCTGGAAGCGCCTCTCCGCCGCCCATCGCGATCTGTTGCTGAACGGGCAGGGCAAGCGCGAGCGCGTGTTCATCGGCAAGCGGCGCAAGGGCGGCTCATACGGCTGGTTCGAGGGCGTGGTTCCGGCGCTGCGGCGTCAGCACCGCAACAGCATGTCCAAGGCGGTGCGCGAGCACGTGGAGCAGTTCATGTCGCTGCGGCCATGCCCGGACTGCGGCGGTGCGCGCCTGCGGCCCGAGAGCCTGGCCGTGACCGTGGGTGAGCGCTCGATCTTCGCGCTGACCCGGCTCTCGGTCGCCGACGCGCTGGAGTTCTTCGACGAGCTGGAGCTGAGCACGACCCAGGCGCTGATCGGGGAGCGGGTCATCCAGGAGATCGTGGAGCGGCTGCGGTTCCTGGACGAGGTGGGGGTGGGCTACCTGACCCTGGAGCGCGCCGCGGGCACCCTCTCCGGCGGCGAGGCCCAGCGCATCCGCCTCGCCACCCAGATCGGCAGCGGGCTGATGGGCGTGCTCTACATCCTCGACGAACCGTCGATCGGGCTGCACCAGCGGGACAACCGGCGGCTGATCGGCACCTTGAAGCGGCTGCGCGACCAGGGAAACACCGTGCTGGTCGTGGAGCACGACGAGGACATGATGCGCTCGGCCGACCACGTCATCGACATGGGGCCCGGCGCCGGGCAGCATGGCGGCCGCGTCGTGGCCGAGGGGGGCGTGGCCGACATCGAGGCGTCGCCGGGATCCGAGACGGGGGCCTACCTCTCGGGCCGGCGCTCCATCGAGGTGCCGTCGAGGCGCCGCGACGGCGAGGGGGAGATCGTGGTCCGGGGCGCCGCGGAGCACAATCTGAGGGGCATCGACGTCTCGTTTCCGCTCGGCGCGCTGACCTGCGTCACGGGCGTCTCCGGCTCGGGCAAGAGCACGCTGGTCAACGAGATCCTGCTGAAGGCGCTGTCGCGGCAGCTCAGCCGCCGCCCGCAGCGGCCCGGCCGCCACGACGCCATCGAGGGCATCGAGCGCCTGGACAAGGTCGTCTCGATCGACCAGTCGCCCATCGGGCGGACGCCCCGCTCCAACCCGGCCACCTACACCGGGCTCTTCGACCACATCCGCCAGCTGTTCGCGCGCACCAAGGACGCCCGCGCCCGCGGCTACACGCCGGGCCGCTTCAGCTTCAACGTCAAGGGCGGGCGCTGCGAGGCGTGCAAGGGCGAGGGCACGATCACCATCGAGATGCATTTCCTGCCCGACGTCTACGTGCCGTGCGAGGTCTGCGGCGGGCGCCGCTACAACCGCGAGACGCTCGAGGTGCGCTACGGCGGGCACACCATCCACGAGGTGCTGGAGATGACGGTGGAGGAGGCGCTCGAGGCCTTCGCGCCCGTGCCGAAGATCGCCCGCCGTTTGGAGACCCTGCACGACGTGGGGCTCGACTACGTGCGATTGGGCCAGCCGGCCACCACGCTGTCGGGCGGCGAGGCGCAGCGGGTGAAGCTGGCCACCGAGCTGTCGCGCGTGGCCACCGGCAACACGCTCTACACGCTCGACGAGCCCACCACCGGCCTGCACTTCGCCGACGTCGAGAAGCTGCTGGTCGTGCTTCAGCGGCTCGTCGATGCGGGCAACACGGTCGTGGTCATCGAGCACAACCTCGACGTGATCAAGACCGCGGACTGGATCGTGGACCTCGGGCCGGAGGGCGGAGCGGCCGGCGGCGCGGTGGTCGCCACGGGCACTCCCGAGCAGGTGGCCGCCGAGGCCGCGTCGTCGACCGGCGAGTACCTCCGCCCGGTGCTGCTCGCCCCCGAGCCGGCGGCTGCCTGAGCATGGGCTCCGCCCAGGCACCGTTCCCCAAGGAGGATCGCGAGGGGCGCTTCGTCCGCCAGGACAGCGCCTTCCGGGGCGTGGTGACCACCGACGGCTCGTCGGGCTATCCGGCGGAGTCCGGCCGTTACCACCTCTACGTCAGCCTGGCCTGCCCGTGGGCGCACCGGACGGTCATCGTCCGCATGCTCAAGGGGTTGGAGGACGTGGTGTCGATGTCGGTGGTCGACCCCATCCGCGACGATCGCGGGTGGCGCTTCGGCGAGGGGCGCGGCTTCTCGCCCGACCCGGTCAACGACTTCGAGTTCCTGGCCGAGGCCTACCGAGCCACCGATCCTCAGTACTCGGACCGCGTCACGGTGCCCGTGCTGTGGGATCGTCGGACCGGGGTCGTCGTCAACAACGAGTCCGCCGAGATCATCCTCATGCTCAACGGCGAGTTCGACGAGTGGGGGGACGCCGGCGTCGACTTCTACCCCGAGTCGCTGCAGAGCGAGGTCGACTCGATCAACGAGTCGGTCTACGCCACGGTCAACAACGGGGTCTACCGCTGCGGCTTCGCCGCCAGCCAGGAGGCCTACGACGAGGCGTTCGCCGAGTTGTTCGCATCGTTGGACCGGCTCGAATCGGTGCTCGCCTCGAGGC
>JARFPS010000175.1 GCA_029288175.1 Miltoncostaea sp.
GGGCTCCCCTGCGGCCGCCGGCTCCGCCGGCGCGGGAGGCGGAGGAGCCGGCGGCGCCTCGTCCACCATCGGCTGCGGATCGTCGGTCGGGGGCGGCGCGATGGGGGCCCCCACCACGGTGGCCGCGGGCGCAGGCGCCCACAGGGTCCGCATCTCGGTCTCGCCCATCTGAACCGTGTCTCCGGCCCGGAGCGCGGTGGGGCCTTCGATGAGCACTCCGTTGACGGCGGTGCCGCTGAGCGAGCCCTCGTCCTGGAGCAGCAGTCGCCCGCCCTCGACGCGCACCGTGGCGTGCTTGCGCGACACGCGGGGGTCGGTCAGCACCAGCGGGTGCACCGGATCGCGCCCGATCACGGCCTCCTGGCCGTCGAGCTCGAGCCGCGTGCCGGCGTCGACGCCGGCGGTCACCTCGAACAGGGGCTCCGCCATGCCGCGCAGCCTATCGTGGCCCGTCGGCGTCGAGCGACGAGCCGGCGGCCACCGAGGCCGTGCACGCCACGTCGCCCAGCGCCCGCGCGGTCGGCTTCTCGAGACGGGCCTCGGGAGCGAAGGCCGCGAGCATGCCCCGCCAGATGGCGCGGTCCAGGCCGCAGATGCGCTCGGGCTCACGGAGGGCGACGTCCTCGAACGGGCAGTTGCACGCACGCACCCCGTCGTCTCCCTCTGCGCGGGCCTCGTATCCGAAGCGGGACAGCAGCCGCACCAGGCGCTCGCGCGGCACCGCCGGATCGGGCGCGTCGGCGCCGGCGGCGAGCTCGTCCAGACCCGCCTGCAGGCCGAAGTCGTAGCCGATGGCCTCCAGCGACGAGTCATCGTCCGCGAGAGCCCGCGCCAGCAACGAGGCCAGGAGCTCGTAGTGGCGCACCGGGAACTCCACCGACAGCTCCGTCGCGGCGGTGCGGTAGAGCTTCGCGGGGCGGCCCGCACCGGGGCCGGACCGTCCCTCGGGCCGCTTGAAGTCGGCCTCCAGAAAGCCACGCGCCACGAGCTTGTCGAGGTGGAAACCGGCGAGACGCCGCTCGATGCCGAGCGCCCCGGCCACGTCCGCCTTGCTCTGGGGCTCGTCCGCGCGCGCGACCGCGAAGTAGGCGCTGCGGCGGGTGGGGTCGCCCAGCGCGTCCACGAGCCGCTCGATGTCACGCTCGCGGCCGTCGGAGCCGGGGTCGGCTGGTATGGTCTCGCCTCCCGCGCCGAGAGCATCCGTCGTCCCGATGGGACGTTCGTTCCGGCTAAAGGTCACGGTCGTATCCTATAGACTGAGACCTCAGACCCGAAGTACCGCACCGACTGATCGGCGGTGCGGCAACGCCACGCTCAGGCCTCAGGAGGATCTGTGTCCACAGCCAACCCGCCCGACATCGACCTCGGCGCCTACAAGTTCGGCTGGAGCGATCCCGCGCACCACGTCTTCGAGCCGAAGAAGGGGCTCAACGCCGACGTCGTCCGCGAGATCTCGGAACTCAAGAACGAGCCCGAGTGGATGCGCAAGTTCCGCCTCCGGGCGCTGGAGATCTTCGACCGCAAGCCCCTCCCCGACTGGGGCGGCGACCTGGACCCGATCGACTTCCAGGACATCTACTACTTCATCCGCGCCTCGGATCGCCAGGGCCGCGAGTGGGACGAGGTGCCCGAGGACATCAAGAACACCTTCGACCGCCTGGGCATCCCCGAGGCCGAGCAGAAGTACCTCTCGGGGGTCAGCGCGCAGTACGAGAGCGAGGTCGACTACCACTCCATCCGCGAGGATCTGGAGCAGAAGGGCGTCATCTTCTGCGACACCGACACCGCGCTGCGTGAGCACGAGGAGCTCTTCAAGGAGCACTGGGCGACCGTCATCCCGCCCGGCGACAACAAGCTCGCCGCGCTCAACTCGGCCGTCTGGTCTGGGGGGTCCTTCATCTGGGTCCCGGAAGGGGTGCAGGTGGAGATCCCCCTGCAGGCCTACTTCCGGATCAACCAGGAGAACATGGGCCAGTTCGAGCGCACCCTGATCATCTGCGAGCCCGGATCGTTCGTGCACTACGTCGAGGGCTGCACCGCGCCGGTCTACAGCAGCGACAGCCTCCACTCGGCGGTGGTCGAGATCATCGTCAAAGAGGGCGCGCGCTGCCGCTACACGACGATCCAGAACTGGTCCAACAACGTCTACAACCTCGTCACCAAGCGCGCCGTGGCCCACAAGGACGCCACCATGGAGTGGGTCGACGGCAACCTCGGCTCCAAGCTGACCATGAAGTACCCGGCGGTGTGGATGACCGGCCCGGGCGCCCGCGGCGAGGTGCTCTCCGTGGCCATGGCCAGCGAGGGGATGCACCAGGACGCCGGCGCGAAGATGGTGCACGTGTCGCCCGACACTTCGAGCACGATCGTGTCGAAGTCGATCAGCAAGGGCGGCGGGCGCACCAGCTACCGAGGCCTGGTGAAGGTCGAGCCCGGAGCCCGGCGAGTGAAGGCCAACGTGGTCTGCGACGCCCTTCTGCTCGACGAGGAGAGCCGCTCCGACACCTACCCGTACATGGACGTCCAGGAGGAGGACACCTCCATCGGTCACGAGGCCACGGTCTCCAAGGTGGCCGACGACCAGATGTTCTACCTCATGAGTCGCGGCCTCTCGGAGGAGGAGGCGATGGCCATGATCGTGCGCGGGTTCATCGAGCCCATCGCCAAGGAGCTCCCCATGGAGTACGCGGTGGAGCTCAACCGGCTGATCGAGCTTCAGATGGAGGGTTCGATTGGCTAGCTGGGCGTCCGACGCGCGGGCGGAGGCGGAGAGCGCGCTCGCGAGCCTGCCGGAGCTGACCGGCCGCGAGGAGGACTGGCGCTTCACCCCGCCGGGGGACGTCGTGCTCGACGGCCCCGACCCCGAGGCGCCCGGAGCGGTGGAGCCCGGCGATGCCGCCCCGCGCGGCGAGCGCGCCGGGCATCTGCGCCTGCTCGACGGCCACGGGGCGGCGCCCGAGGGCGTCGACGTCCCCGACGGGGTCGTCGTGGCGGAGCTCGGGCAGGCCCTCAGCGACCACGAGGACCTGCTCCGCGACCGGCTCTACGGGCTGATCGGGTTCGATGAGCGGGCCGCGGCGCTCAACGCGGCGCGATGGGACGGCGGCACGCTGGTCTACGTCCCCCGGGGCGTGCGGCTCGAGACGCCGATCGAGACCCATCTGATCGCCACCGGCGCCGCGGGGCGCATCGCCGCCCGCACGCTCGTGGTGGTCGAGGACGGCGCGTCGGCCACGGTGATCGACCGCTACTCCTCGCCCGAGCTCGACGGCCCGGTACAGGCCTCCACGGCCGTGGAGCTGTACGTGGGCCAGGGCGCCGAGTTGGAGCACCTGTCGCTCGTCGACTGGGGATCCAGCGTCCGCCACCACGCCATGCTGCGCGCCGACACCGGCCGCGACGCCCGCGTGCGGTCGGTGGTCCTGACCCTCGGCGGCGACATCGTGCGCGTGGAGCCCACCATGGTCTGCACGGGCCCCGGGGCCGACGCCCGCGCGCTGGGCCTCTACTTCGCCGACGGTGACCAGCACTTCGAGCACCGCGTGGTGTCGCGGCACGAGGCGCCGCAGGCCTACAGCAACCTGCTCTACAAGGGCGCGCTGAAGGACACCTCGCACACCGTCTTCTTCGGCAACCTGGTGGTCCCGCCCGGCGCGCCCGGCACCGACGCCTACCAGACCAACCGGAACCTGGTGCTCAACGAAGGGGCGCGGGCCGACACGATCCCGTTCCTCGAGATCGAGACCGCGGAGGTCAAGTGCTCGCACGCGGGCGCCGTGGGCCGCGTGGACGACGAGCACCTCTTCTACCTCGAGTCGCGGGGCGTGCCGAGCACGATCGCGAAGCGCCTCGTCGTCATGGGCTTCCTGCAGGAGGTCATCGAGCAGGTGTCGCTGCCCGAGCTGCGCGACGAGGTCGAGGCGGCCGTGGAGGCCAAGCTCCGATGAGCGCCGTGGACGTGGCGGCCGAGGCCGACGTCGCCCCCGGCTCCGCGCTGCTGGTGCAGGTGGAGGGGACGCCGGTGGCGCTGGTCAACGTGGAGGGCACCATCCACGCCGTTCACGACACCTGCACCCACGCGCGCGAGTCGCTCTCCGACGGGTACGTCGACGAGGACCGCATCGAGTGCCCGCGGCACGGCGCCTTCTTCTCGGTCGTCACCGGCGAGGCGCTGACGCCGCCGGCCACCCGCGCCCTGCCCACCTTCCCCGTGGAGATCCGCGACGGCCGGATCCTCGTGAGCCCCGAGCCGAGCCACCCCCACCCCCTGCCCGACCGCTGAAACCCGAGACGGAGAACCCTGTGTCAGACCCCATCCTGCAGATTCGAGACCTCGAGGTGGCCGTTGAGGGCACGCCGATCCTGAACGGCGTCACGCTCGACGTCCCCCAGGGCGAGGTGCATGCCCTGATGGGCCCCAACGGGTCCGGCAAGAGCACGCTGGCCTACGCACTGGCAGGGCACCCCCGCTACGAGATCACGGGCGGCACCGCCACCTTCGACGGCGGGGACCTCGCCGAGATGGAGACCGACGAGCGCGCGCGCGCCGGCATGTTCCTGGCCATGCAGTACCCGGTCGAGGTGCCCGGCGTGTCGGTCATGAACTTCCTGCGCTCCGCCATGACGGCGGTCAAGGGCGAGGAGCTCAAGCCGCGCGAGTTCGTGAAGCTCTTCGACGAGAAGAGCCAGCTGCTCGGATTCGACCGCAGCTTCGCGGACCGCTATCTCAACGAGGGCTTCTCGGGCGGCGAGAAGAAGCGGCACGAGATCCTTCAGATGGCCATGCTCGAGCCGCGCTTCGCGGTGCTCGACGAAACCGACTCCGGCCTGGACGTGGACGCCCTGAAGGTCGTGGCCGAGGGGGTCAACCACCTGTCCGGCCCGAACCTCGGCGTCCTGATCATCACGCACTACACGCGGATCCTGCGCTACATCAAGCCCGACGTGGTGCACGTGATGTACGACGGCCGGATCGTCCGCACCGGCGGCCCCGAGCTGGCCGACCATCTCGAGGAGCACGGCTACGCGGAGTTCGGCTCGGCCGAGCCCGCCGCGGCGCCGGGCGCGTAGCGCCGCGCCCATGAGCACCGCCGCCCCCCTCGACGTCGCGGTCGTCAAGCGCGACTTCCCGGTGCTGGGACGGTCGGTGCACGGCCGGCCCCTGGTCTACCTCGACTCGGCGGCCACGTCGCAGAAGCCGGCGTCGGTGCTGGACGCCATGGACGCCTACTACCGGGAGACCAACGCCAACGTCCACCGGGGCGTCTACGAGATGGCGGCCGACGCCACGGAGCGCTTCGAGGCGGGCCGCACGGCGGTGGCCCGCCTGGTGGGCGCGCCCCGCGAGGGCACCATCTTCACCAAGAACGCCACCGAGGCGATCAACCTCGTCGCCTGGGCCTGGGGTGCCCGGAACCTCTCGTCCGGCGATGAGATCGTCGTCACGCAGATGGAGCACCACAGCAACATCGTGCCGTGGCAACTGGTGGCCGAGATGACCGGCGCGAGGGTGCGCTTCGCCCCGGTCACGCCCGACGGAGAGCTCGACATGGACGGGCTGAGGGCGCTGATCGGGTCCGCCACCCGCATGGTCGCCGTGGTGCACGTCAGCAACGTGCTGGGGACCATCAATCCCGTGCCCGAGGTGGCGCGCATGGCGCGCGAGGTCGGGGCGCTGTGCCTGGCCGACGGCAGTCAGAGCGTGCCGCACATGCCCGTCGACTTCGACGAGCTCGACGTCGACTTCCTGGCCTTCACCGGCCACAAGATGCTCGGACCCACGGGGATCGGGGTGCTGGTGGGAAGGCCCGCCATCCTCGATGAGATGGAGCCCTTCCTGGGCGGCGGAGAGATGATCTCGGACGTCCGGGAGGACGGGTCGACCTGGAACGACCTTCCCTGGAAGTTCGAGGCCGGCACACCCCCCATCGCCGAGGCCGTGGGACTCGGCGCGGCGGTGGAGTACCTGGAGGGATTCGGGATGGATGCCGTCCGCGCCCACGAGCGCGAGATGGCGCGCACGCTGCTCGACGGCCTCGCCGAGGTGCCCGGGCTGGTCGTCCACGGCCCCACCGACCCCGACCGCCGGGGAGCCGCCGTGAGCTTCAGCCTGCCCGACGTGCATCCGCACGACCTCGCGCAGCACCTCGATCAGGACGGAGTTGCGGTGCGCGCCGGCCACCACTGCGCCAAGCCGCTCATGCGCGTGCTGAAGGTCCCGGCCACGTCCCGAGCGAGCGCCTATCTCTACAATGACGCTCGGGATGTCGAGGTCCTGGTGGCGGCCCTCGGACGTGCCCGCTCGTACTTCGCAACCTGACGGGGACCATGGGCGGACTGGACGATCTGTACCAGGAGATCATCCTGGACCATTACCGCAACCAGCGGAACACCGGGCGGCTGGATGATGCCACCGTGGCGGTCGACCAGAACAACCCGCTGTGCGGCGATGAGATCCATCTCGAGCTGCACATCGACGACGGCCGCCTGACAGAGGTGGCCCACTCGGGTGAGGGCTGCTCGATCTCACAGAGCTCGGCGTCGATGATGAGCGAGGCGTTGGCGGGCAAGACCGAGGACGAGGCGCTCGACCTGGTCGAGCACTTCCGGCTGGTCATGCACGGCGAGCAGGACGCCGACGAGGACCGCCTCGGAGACGCGATCGCGCTCGAGGGCGTGGCCAAGTACCCGGTGCGCATCAAGTGCGCCCTGTTGTCGTGGATGGCCGCCAAGGACGCCATCCTCACCCACCGATCCGGCGACCAGACGGGAGGCTGAGCGTGGCCAGCGAGGACGAGATCCGCACCGCGATGAAACAGGTCGAGGACCCCGAGCTGGGCATCAACGTGGTCGACTTGGGCCTTGTGTACGGCGTGAACCAGGACGATGAGGGCAACGTGGTGCTCGACATGACCCTCACCTCGATGGGCTGCCCGCTCACCGAGCAGATCATGGGCGACTCCAAGGCCGCCCTCGAGCCGCTTCCGGGCGTCACGTCGGTCGAGATCAACTGGGTCTGGGAGCCGCCGTGGAGCCCGGACTCCATGACCGACGAGGGCAAGTTCATGATGAAGGTGATGGGCTATGGCTGAGTCGGCCGCGGCGGCTGCGCCGCCCCTGACGCTGGAAGAGAAGAAGGCGCAGGCGCGCGCCCGGGCGAAGGCGGCCCGCGCTGCCCAGGAGGCCGGCGACGCGTTCGCGACCGTCTCGCCCGCCGCCGCCGCCTACATCAAGCGAAAGGCCTCCGAGCTCGGGCGCCCGGAGGGCGTCCGGCTGCGCATCCTGGCCGGCGGCTGCGCCGGCCTCGAGTACAACCTGGACCTTCTGGAGCCCGGCGAGACCGCCACACCGCTCGATCGCGAGATCACCTCCAACGGCGTCACCGTCCTGATGGATCTGAAGAGCGCCATCCACGTGACCGGCTCGGTCATCGACTACGAGGACGGCCTGCTGCGGCGGGGATTTCGCATCAGCAACCCGAACGCCACCTCGACCTGTTCCTGCGGAGACAGCTTCGGCGCCTGAGATGGCCGCGCGCTTCGATGCCGTCGGGCTGGTCGTGTCCGACATGAAGGCATCGGTCTCGTTCTACGCGCTGCTCGGGCTGGACTTCACCGACCCCACCGGATCGGGACGTCACCTGGAGGCCGAGGGCACCGGGGGGTCCCGCCTGAGGCTCGACACCGAGAGTGTCGTCGCGGGCTTCGATGCCACCTGGTCCCCGCCCGCGCCGGGGCCGGTCCGGGCGCGACTGGGGGTCCGGTGCGACGCCACGGCAGAGGTGGACCGCCTTCACGCTGCCGCCGTCGAGCGAGGGCACCGCTCGGCCGTGGAGCCGTGCGATGCGTTCTGGGGCCAGCGCTACGCCTCGCTGCTGGACCCCGACGGGAACCCGGTCGACCTGTTCGCCGACCTCCCGGAGGCCCACGACCTGGGCTAGCGGGCCACCCTGGCCAGACCGTCGGCGTCGCCGGTCTCGCGATCGCTCGCGGGCTCGATGCCCACCAGCACGGCGCCCGCGGCCGGGGCCGGGCCGGGCGAGGTGGCCGCGGCGCGGAACGCCTTGGGCAGCACGCCTCGGCGCTGCCAGGCCAGGAGGAACGGGTACGGATTGATGCTGTCGCCGCCGCCCGGGTGGATCTGGAAGTGCAGATGCGGCGGGGTCGTGATGGCCTCTCCCGAGTTGCCCAGGAACCCGATCACCTCGCCCGCCTGAACGCGCGCGCCGTTCACCGCGCTGGGCGCGTACGCGGACATGTGGGCGTAGTAGAACTCGTTGCCGTCCTCGTCGGTGAGCCAGAGGCGGTTGCCACCGAGCCGGTTGACCCCCACCTTGGACAGCGTCCCGTCGGTGACGGCCAGCAGGGGCGTACCGGTGGGCCCGAACACGTCGACGCCCTGGTGCCAGCCCGTCGAGGCGCGTGGGAAGCCGTAGTCGTCGATGAAGCTCGACTCGCCGTGCACGGGGAAGACGTAGCGGGCGTCCGTCGGAGCGAGCACCCCGGTGGGCGCGGGCCGGCGCGGAAGGATGATCGGGGCCGCCGGCGGGAGCGGCGGCGCCTCGGCGGCCACCGGCGGCGCCAGCGCGGGAGGAGGCGTGGCGACCTGCGGATCCTCCCCTGCGGAGCCACCCGGGCGCGCGGGCGCCGAGGGCGTCGTGGTGGGCGGCGAGGCGGGCTCGGACGAGGGCGCCGCGGCGGGAGCGGCGGTCTGCTCGGGGGCCGACGCCACCCTGGCCTCCACGTGCCCCACCACCAGCCGGTCGCCGGCCCGCAGGGTGGAAGCCGGGTCGCTCACCTCGAGTCGCACCGCGTTCGCGCGGACGGTTCCGGAGCCGTCGCTGAACTGCTCGAAGAACACCACGGCACCGACGCCGGCGAGCTCGTACCGCGAGCCCAGTCCCGGCGTGACCGGCTTGCCGTCGATGACCACGCCGGTGGCGGTCGCCGAGGAGATGCCGCCCACGAACGTCGTCGGAGTGGCCTCGACCGACACGGACATCGCAACGCCGGAGATGGCGACCCGGCCGTCCAGAAGCAGCAGATCGCCAGCGGTCACCTCGGCTCCGCCCGTGGCGGTCTCCCCGGGAGCCACGGACAGCGCCACCTCCGACCGACCCACCGCGCCGAGCGAGGACACGATACCGGCACCCTGTCCGACGGCGTCGGGACGCGCATCGCCGACGGCACTGGCCGCTCCCACCGTCCCCGACGGGGTGAGCGCCGCGTAGCCGCGGACGATCGACTCGTCGTCGGTCTGCGACAGCGCCGTCGAGCCCATGGCCAACGCGATCGCAAGAAGAATCGTCGCCACGACGAGGCGCGAGGAGGCCCGGACCAGCACGCACGGATCATTGCGGCTGGCCACCACGCCTTCAACAGGGCTTGCGTGCCGAGCCGACCCGCTTTGCCGCTACGAGCGGGCTTGCTACGGTCTCGCGCTCCTATGCCTTGGATTGCAGGGACTTTTTTGCGCGGCCGCCGGCGGGGACGAGCCGCTTTGACGGCAAGCCTCGTGGGCGCCGCGTTGCTCGGCGGCGTCGCCGTGGCCCCGGCCGGCGCGCAGAGCGACGTGGAGCGAAAGCGCGCCCAGGTGCAACAGATCGAGAGCGAGCTGGCCGGCATCGACGCCCGGCTCGAGGACGCCGCGAACGAGTTCAACGGAGCCCGGTACCGCCTCGAGAACATCCGCGACGACATCCGCGCCAACCAGCGACGCCTCAACGCCACCGAGAAGTCACTCGCGGTGTCGCGCTTTAGACTGGCCGAGCGCATGGTGCGCATCTACACCACGCCCCGGCCCAGCACCATCGAGGTCATCGTCACCAGCGGCAGTATCAGCGAGGCCGGAGAGCGGCTGCGGCTGCTCGAGCGGGTGGGCCAGAGCGACGGCTCGCTGGTCAAGGAGATCAAGACGGACCGCGCCATTCTGGCGACGGCGAGAGCCAAGCTCGTGGAGGATCGCGGCCGGGCCGAGAAGGAGGTGGCCGCCGCCGAGCAGCGTCGCCGCGAGGTCGAGGCGCTGCTGAGGCAGCGCCAGGCGGTCCTGTCGCGCGCCCGCGGCGAGCTGGCCGCCGCCCTGCGCGCCGAAGAGCAGCGGCGGGCGAGGATCGCCGCTCAGGAGCGTGCGGAGGCCCTGGCGCGCCAGCGCGCCCAGAGCCGCGAGGCTCCGGCGCAGACACCCTCGGCCCCCTCGGCCGCGCCGTCGCCCGCCCCCTCGGCGCCGTCGGCCCCCGTGTCGCTCCCATCCGGCGCCGGCAACGGCGCGGCTGTGAGCCTTGCGCTCCAGTACCTGGGAACGCCCTATCGGTGGGGCGGCGCGTCGCCCGGCGGTTTCGATTGCAGCGGGCTGT
>JARFPS010000192.1 GCA_029288175.1 Miltoncostaea sp.
GCGGAGCGCCGCCGCCCGGTGCGAGGCTCGGTTCAGCCGGGCCCGCGGGAGGCCTGGGCGGCTGATCGGGGCGGGGCCCCGTGCGGTGGGGGGCACGGGGATCCGGGCCGAGCGGACCGTGTGGGGAGACGATGGGCGGCATGGGCACGGGCGATCCCACCATCGACCGTAGGCATCTTTGTGGAGAGACCCCTAGAGGATCTGCCTATTGCGGAAACGCGTTATGCGCTGGCCGGTACGCGCGCGACGCCGCACTCCGTGGCGGCGCGGCTCACGGCCGCGGCGACGGCCGGCACCAGATCCGGATTGAGCACCGAGGGGACGATGCTCTCGCGCGACAGCGGCGACTCGGCCGGAGGGATCGCGGCGATGGCTTCGGCCGCCGCCAGCAGCATCGGCGCCTCCAGGCTCGTGGCCCGGGTGTCGAGCATTCCCCTCCAGATGCCGGGGAACGCGACTGCGGAGTTGATCTGGTTGGGGATGTCCGGGCGGCCCGTGGCGTAGACCGCGCCGGTCGCGCGGGCGACGGCCGGCGAGACCTCCGGCTCGGGCATCGCCAGCGCCAGCACGACCGGGTCGTCCGCCATTCCCCGCACGTCGTCCTCGTTGAGCAGGCCTGGCACCGAGAGCCCGATGAAGGCGTCGGCGCCCCGCACCAGGGTCCGCGCGTCGCCCGTCTCGTTGTCGGGGTTGGTCAGCTCCGCGATCCGATCCAGCTCGCCGCCGAGCTCCGAGCGCCCCCGGTGGACGGCGCCCCGGCTGTCGCACGCGATGACCGCCCCCGCGCCGGCCGCCGCCAGCAGGCGCACCGTGGCCACGCCGCCGGGGCCGAGCCCCGACACCACCACGCGGGCGTCCGCGAGCTTCTTCCCCGCCAGCTTCAGTCCGTTCGTGAGCGCGGCCAGCAGGGCGACGGCCGTCCCGCCCTGGTCGTCGGAAAAGACCGGAATGTCAAGGTTATTGACAAGCGTACGGCGGAGCGTGAAGCACCGGGGCGCGGCCACATCCGTCAGCTGGACCCCCGCGAAGACCGACGAGGTGCGCTCCACGATGCCGGCGATCTCGTCGGGGTCGCGGGCCGTCACCGGCAACGGGAAGGCGTCCACGCCGGCGAGCTCCCGGAGGAACATGCACTTGGCCTCGAGCGCCGGCAGAGCCGCCTCGGGGCCCAGGTCCCCCTGGCCGACCACCGAGCTCCCGTCGCTCACGACCATGACGCTGTTGCCCTTGATGGTGTAGTCCCACGCGGCATCGAAGTCATCGTGGATCGCCATGCACACCCTGGCCACGCCGGGCGTGTAGGCCATGGCGAGATCGTCGCGCGTCGAGACCCGGGCGCTGTTCTTCATCCCCAGCTTGCCGCCGGCATGGGCGAGGAAGATCTGGTCGTTGATCGACTCGATCTCGACCCCGTCTAGGTCGTCGAGCGCGGCCGAGAGCGCGGCCTCACCGCTCTCGTCGCCGGTGTAGACGGTGATGTCGCGGACCGTGGCTCCGCGCGAGCTGCGGACCAGATCCACCGCGCCGACCTCGCCGCCGGCGGCGCCCAGCGCCGCCATGACGCGGCCGAGCATCCCGACCTCGGCGGGGATCACGGCACGGACGGTGACGCTATGACTGCCCTGCGGCACGGCTCTCCTTCGTGGAACGCGCGGCGGCGAAGCCTACCGGGAGGCGGGTGCCGTCGCGTCGGCGCTCGGCGCCGAGGTCATCAGGTGGTCGACGGCCTCATCGATGCCGTCGATCGATAGCTCGAACATCGGAAGAATAGAGGCCACGGCGCGCAGGGTGCGGGCGCCGTGCACCGTGTCCCACCAGGCCCGGGGTACGGGGTTGAGCCAGGCGGAGCGGGGAAAGCGGGCGGCCAGTCGCTCGAGCCACACGGCCCCCGGCTCGCGGTTGTCCTCCCAGTAGTCGATCGCGCCGCCGCTCATCACCAGCTCGGCGGGCGCCATGCACGCGTCGCCCACCACCACCAGGCGATGCTCGGGGCTGAGGCGGGCCAGCAGGTCGAGCGTCAGGTCGGCGCGCTGCGGGTGGAGCTCCGGGGTCTCGTAGAGGTGGTCGTAGACGCAGTTGTGGAAGTAGCGCACCGTCAGCTCGCGGAAGTGGCTGGCCTGGTGCACGGCGGTGAACAGGCGGCTCACCAACGCGGCGTGCTCGTCCATGGAGCCGCCCACGTCCAGCAACAGCACCACGCGCACCGCGTTGCGCCGCGGGCGCCGGAAGACCAGGCGCAGGTTTCCTCCCTCCTCGGCCGTCGCGTCGATGCTGCCCTGGACGTCGAGCTCGCTCGCCGGCCCCTCGACCTTGCTCGACAGCCTCCGCAGCCGCCGCAGCGCGAGGCCCATCTCCCGCACGCCCAGGGTGGTGTCGCGGCGATAGTCACGGTAGTCGCGCGCCGCGGCAACCTGGACCGCGGTGCGGTGGCGTCCTCGCCCGCCCAGCCGGAAGCCGCCCGGGTGCCAGCCGGAGTGGCCGAAGGGCGACGTGCCCCCGGTGCCGATATGTCGGCTGCCCCCGTGATGCGCCTCGTCCTGGTTCTCGAGTCGTTCCGCCAGGCGCCGGCGGATCTCCTCCACGCCGAGCCGCTCGACGACGGCGTCCAGGCGCGCGCGGTCCTCGGGGCTCAGGCCCTCGGGGCCGCCGCCCCGCGCGAGCCACTGCCAGACGCGATCCTCGATATCGGCCGGCGCCCCCTCCACGCCGCCGAAGAACGAGGCGAAGGCGATGTCGTAGGCGTCGAAATACGCCTCCGACGTGACGCAGAGCGCCCGCGCCAGCCCATAGAAGCGCGAGAGGCTGGACTGGGCCAGGCCCCGATCGAGGGCGTCCTGGAGCACCAACCACTGGTCGGTCGCCACCGGAACGCCGCGCGCCCGCAGCTCGGTCAGGAACCCCTCGAACATCGCCCGTCCTCGCTCAGCAGGCCCCGGCGCGCGCGCCGGCGGCCCAGGCGATCGCCCCGTCCAGCTGGGCGCGGAAGCGCCCGCTTCGCCAGGTGGCGGGGAAGTGCCCGAGCGCGTTGTAGTAGACGCGCCCCCGGCCCACGCGGCGGCACCAGGCGATCGGCAGGAACTCCCCGGGGGCCGCGCCGGGCACCGTGGCGGGATCCAGCCTCAGCAGCACGCGCGCGCCCACCGCCCGCGGGTCGGTGCGGAAGCGGTAGAGCTCCTCGCGCACGGCGCTCCGCCGGGGCATGCGCGCGGTGGCGGGGTGGCGGACGCCGGTGCGGACCAGGCGGCCCTCCGAGTAGGGGTGGTCGCGGAAGTAGGCCCCCACCAGCCGCCCGTAGGGCGGGTAGCCGTAGAGCGTGTCGGTGGCCGAGTGCACCCCGACGAACCCGCCTCCGCGTTGGACGAAGCGCACCAGCCCACGGCGGGCGGCGGCGTTCAAGCGGAGCTCTCCGCTCGTCAACGCGAAGATGACCGCGTCGTAGCGCCGCAGGCGCGATGGGCGCAGCTCGCCCACGCCCACGCGGTCGATCACCCGGTATCGGCGGCTCCGCGCGCCGAGATCTCCGAGGGTGCGGCGGGCGGTGGGGATGACGTCGTGCTCGAAACCGGCCGTCTCGGTGATCAGCAGCACCCGTGCCTGCCGGTCGGGGGTCGCTCCCGCCGCGTCGTCACCCACCGCGGCCGCCACCGCCAGCGCGGCGACGAGCGCGAGCGCTCGCTTCACCGTCCGCCGCCGCGGGTCGTAAGAGCCCGCTCCGCCACCTCCAGGTCCTGAGGCGTCTTGAGCACGACGCCCAGGAACGGCATCTCGGCGAGCACCCGGTCGTGGGGCACCCCCGCCACGACGAGCGCCTGGATCCAGTCGATCAGCTCGCTGGTGCTCGGCGGCTTGGCCAGCCCGGCCACCGACCGCAGCAGGTAGAAGGCCTCCATCGCGGCGCGCAGCAGCCCGTCCTCGAGGCCCGGGTGGTGCACCCGGACGATGGCGGCCATCTGGTCCTCGTCGGGGAACGAGATGTAGTGGAACACGCAGCGCCTCAGGAAGGCGTCGGGCAACTCCTTCTCGGCGTTGGAGGTGATGATCACCACGGGGCGCTCCCGCGCCGTCACCGTCGTGCCGGTCTCGGGGATGTGGAAGCTCATGCGGTCGAGCTCCCACAGCAGGTCGTTGGGGAACTCCAGGTCGGCCTTGTCGACCTCGTCGATGACCAGCACGGTGCGCTCGGGTCGCGAGAAGGCCTCGCCCAGCCGGCCCAGCCGGATGTAGCGCGCCACGTCGGCGGGGTCGCCCTCGCCGAACTGACTGTCGTACAGGCGCTGCACCGTGTCGTAGACGTACAGGCCCTCCTGGGCGGTCGTGCTCGATTTCACGGCCCACACCAGCAGGTCCAGCCCGAGGGCCTCGGCGACGGCCTCGGCCAGAAGCGTTTTTCCCGTGCCGGGCTCCCCGCGCACCAGCAGCGGGCGCTCGAGGGCGATGGCCACGTTGACGGTGGCGATCAGATCCTCGGAGGCGATGTAGCTCCCGGTCCCCTCGAACGGCCGCTCGTCGATCATCGGCGCTCCCGCGCCGTGCTCCGGCTCACCCATGTCGGCCTTGCGCCCGGGGCCGCTCAGAGGTCGCCGCGCACGCGCCGCAGCACGGCGCTGCCGGCCCCGGCGACGAGCAGCACGCCGGCCATGCCGGCGAGAACGACGAAGATCCAGGGCGGACCCCCGCCGGGCACGGGCGGCTGAGGCGACGGGAAGGGCGACAGCGGCGGCGCGCTCTCGTCGCCGGGCACGAACTGCTGCGGGCCGCCCTGCACGCCCAGCAGACGCTCGTCCAGCTCCGCGCCGACCGCGTCGGCGAACGCCCCGTACTGGGGCTCCTCGCGGTCCAGGGCCTCCTCCAGCGCATCGAGCAGGTCGTTGGTGGAGTGACGGTCGTCGATCACCCCGTCCGCGTAGTAGTCGGACGCCACGTCCTGCGGCGAGGCGGACAGGGGCACGGCCACCACGAACAACGCGGCGACGAACGCGACCAGCACAACGCGTATGCGGAGGCAAACCGGCACGTCGTCACAGTACTTCGGCATCCGGAAGGGGGCAACTGAGGCACACGCTCTTTACGAAACCGTTGCGAGTGCGCGGTGTCGACCCGCTCGCGGGCGATGGTGAGGGCGTGTACTAGCCTGCCGCCGGATGCGGGTGCTCATCACGGGCGTCACGGGTTTCGCCGGGCGTCATCTCGCGGCCCACTGTCTGGAGCGGGGGGCCGAGGTGCACGGGGCCGTCCGCGTGGGGCGGGCGGGCGTCGCGCCGGCCGGGGTCAGCGCTCACGAGGTCGCCCTCTCCGATCCGGAGCGGGTGCGCGACCTCTTGGATCGCGTGGCCCCCGATCGCATCTTCCACCTGGCCGGCGCGGCGTCGGTGGGCCGTTCGTTCGGCGATGCGCTGGCGACGTGGGACGGCAACGTGGGGACCACCGTGGGACTGCTCGAGGCGCTCCGGGCATCCGGGGCGGCGGTGCGCACCCTGGTGGTGACCTCGGGTGAGGTCTACGGCCTCGTCCCCGTGGACCGGCTCCCCGCCGATGCCGACACGCCGCTGCGGCCGGCCTCGCCCTACGGCGCCAGCAAGGCCGCCGCCGACCTCGCGGCGCTCCAGTACCGGCAGTCCGAGGGGCTTCCGATCCTGCGTGTCCGCGCGTTCAACCACATCGGCCCCGGGCAGGATCCACGCTTCGTGCTGCCCAACGTGGCCCGGCAGATCGCGCGGGCGGAGCGCGAGGGTCGATCCGAGGTGGTGGTCAAGGTGGGCAACGTGGACACCCGCCGCGACTTCACCGACGTGCGCGACATGGTGCGCGCGTACCGGCTGCTCGCCGACGCCGGCGACCCCGACACGCTCTACCTGGCGTGCAGCGGGCGCTCGCTGCCGGTCCGCGACCTGGTCGAGGGCATCGCGCCTCTTGCGCGCCTCGATGCGAGGGTCGAAAGTGATCCGTCGCTGCGCCGCGCCGGAGAGCAGCCCGACCTGTACGGCGATAATTCCGCACTGGCGCGCGACACGGGGTGGTCACCCCGGGTGCCGCTCACGACAACCCTCCGCGACACGCTCGAGCACTGGCGCGAGCGCGTCGCCGACGAACCGCCGCGGTAGCGAGGAGATCACAGATGCCGAGAGCCATCATCACCGGGATCACGGGCCAGGACGGCTCGTACCTCGCCGAGCTGCTTCTGGAGAAGGGCTATGAGGTCTGGGGCCTGGTGCGCCGGGTCTCGACCGACTCGCTCGACCGCATCGAGCACCTGCGCGACCGCATCGAGCTGGTGCAGGCGGACCTGCTGGACCAGCCCTCGTTGACCGCCGCGCTCGACGAGGCGCAGCCCGACGAGGTGTACAACCTTGCCGCCCAGTCCTTCGTTCCGACCTCGTGGACGCAGCCCGTCCTGACGGCCGAGTTCACGGCGGTCGGCGTCACCCGCCTTCTCGAGGCGATCCGCCAGGTCGATCCCACCATCCGCTTCTACCAGGCGTCCAGCAGCGAGATGTTCGGCCAGGTGCGCGAGACGCCCCAGACCGAGCTGACCCCGTTCCACCCCCGCAGCCCGTACGGCGTGGCCAAGGCCTACGGGCACTACATCACCGTGAACTACCGCGAGTCGTACGGCCTGTTCGCCTGCTCGGGGATCCTCTTCAACCACGAGTCCCCCCGTCGCGGCCTGGAGTTCGTGACCCGCAAGGTCACGGACGGCGTGGCCCGCATCAAGCTGGGTCTGGCCGAGGAGCTGAAACTCGGCAACCTCGACGCGCAGCGCGACTGGGGCTTCGCCGGCGACTACGTCCGCGCGATGTGGCTGATGCTCCAGCAGGACGAGCCCGACGACTACGTGGTGGCCACCGGCGAGACGCACTCCGTCCAGGAGCTGGTAACGATCGCGTTCGAGCACGCCGGGCTCGACCCCGACGACCACCTGGGCGTGAACCCCGCGTTCATC
>JARFPS010000203.1 GCA_029288175.1 Miltoncostaea sp.
CGATCACGGGCGTGCGGCTGCCGCGCGCCACCACCCACGGCGCCGGGTGCACGCACAGCTCGACGCTGGCGACCCTGCTCGCGCGGGGGAACGACCTGCGCGCCGCGGCCGAGGGGGCCAAGCGGGCCGCCACTCGCGCCGTCCGCCACGGACGGCCATTCGGGACCGGTGCCGGGCCGGTCGACGTGACGATCGAGGGAGACCATCGATGACTCCGACCGACGAGCTGCGGGAGACGATCCTCCCGGTGCACCACCGGATCCTGGAGCACCCGTTCCTGACCGGGATGACCGACGGCACGCTGCCCGAGGAGGCGTTCGCGCGCTACGTGGTGCAGGACGCCCTGTTCCTGGTCGAGTACGCGCGGGCCCTCGCGCTGTGCGCCGCGCGCGCGCCGGAGGCCGAGACCCTCCGGATGTTCTGCTCACACGCCACGGAGGCGATCGACGTGGAGCGCGACCTCCACGACCGCCTCATGGCCGATCTCGGCATCGAGCCCCCGGACGTCGACACCACCCTGCTGACCCCCACCACCCTCGCGTACGGGTCCTTCCTCGTCTCGGCCTGCGCGGTCCGCGACCGCCACGAGGCGCTCGCCGCGATGGTCCCGTGCTACTGGATCTACCGCGAGGTCGGTCTGCACCTCGTCGAGTCGGGCTCGCCCGACCCGCGCTACCAGCAATGGATCGACACGTATGCCGGCGAGGAGTTCATCCAGGCCGTCGAGGGCGCGCTGCACGCCTGCAACCGGGCGTCGGCCCACCTTGACGCGGACCAGCGCCGCAGCGCCAACGCGCACGCCCTGACCGCGGCGCGCTACGAGTGGATGTTCTGGGACAGCGCGCTGCGGTTCGAGACCTGGCCGGTCTAGTGCCCGCCGGCGGGCCGAGCGTCTCCCGGGGAGCCACCCCTGGACCTACGCGCGGACCAGGGCCTCCAGACGCGGCTGAACGGGTCGGGGCCCGAGGATGTCGATGATCTCGTCCCGCTCGATGGCCTCCCGCTCCATCAGGAGCTCCGCCGACCGCCGGAGCAGGTCGCGGTTCTCGCGGAGCAGCTCCAGCGCCCGCCGGTAGGCGGCGTTGACCAGATCGCGGGCGGCGGCCTCCGCCGCGTCCTCCATCCCGGCCCCCGGGATCGGCGGAAGGCCGATGGCGAGGCTGGCCTCGGTCGTGTCGCCCCCCATGCCCAGCTGCGTCACCATCTGACGCGCCAGGGTGGCGGCTCGGGCCAGGTCGTCGGCCGCGCCGGTGGTGAACTCGCCGAAGACGAGCTCCTCCGCGGCCCGCCCGGCCATCATCATGGCGAGACGGTCCAGGCACTCGGCGCGCGTCGCCAGCAGGCGGTCCTCGTCGGGGAGGGCAACGGTGATGCCCAGCGCCTGCCCTTGGGGGATGACCGTGACGCGCTCGACCGGGTGGCAGTGGGGCGACAGATGGGCGACGATCGCATGCCCCATCTCGTGGTGGGCGACAAGGCCGCGCTCCTCGTCTGACAGAAGGTGACTGCGGCGCTCCGGACCGGCCGCCAGGCGCAGCAGAGCGCGGCGGAAATGGCCCAGGTCGATGGCATCGCGCCCCGCGCGCGCGGCCTCGAACGACGCCTCGTTGCACAGCGCCGCCAGATCGGCGCCCGCCATTCCCGCGGTGAGCGCCGCGACGTCGGCGGGCGAGGTCTCGCGGTCGAGGGGACGCGATCGCAGGTGGACGTCCAGGATGCGCTGGCGGGCCTCGCGCCCCGGTAGCGCCACGGCGATCTTCCGATCGAACCTTCCGCTGCGCAGCAGGGCGGGATCCAGCTCGTCGAGACGGTTGGTCGAGGCGAGCACCACGACGGGGCGGTCCGGATCGGTGGCGAACCCATCCATCTCCGTCAACAGCTGGTCGAGCGTCTGCTCGCGCTCACCGGTGGACGCGTGCCCGGTGCGACGAGCGCCGACCGCGTCGATCTCGTCGATGTAGACCACCGCGGGCGCCGCCTTGCGAGCGGCCTCGAAGAGCGAGCGGATCCTCTTGGACCCCAGGCCGGCGTAGACCTCGACGAACTCCGCCCCGGAGGCGCTGAAGAACGGGACTCCGGCCTCGCCGGCCACCGCCCGGGCGAGCAGGGTCTTCCCGGTGCCGGGAGGGCCGTGGAGGATCACGCCGCGCGGCAGCTCGGCCCCGAGACGCTGGAAGCGATCGGGGTCGGCGAGGAACTCGGCGATCTCGATGACCTCGTCGCGGATCTCATCGACCCCCGCAACGTCGTCCAAGCGCGTCGCGGAGCGGACGGGCTTGACCCGATGCTTGAAGCGGGCGCCGCCGGCCGTGCGCAGCGTCAGCCACGCCACCAGCACCAGCCCCCCGAGCAGGGCCATGGGCGCCCACTCCTGGATGCTGCCGACGATGTCGAGGCCTCCCCCGCCTCCCGCCTCGGGCTCGTCGGCCGCCGCGGTGCTCCGGGGGGGCTGGACGATCAGCGTCACACCGCCGGCCTCGGCGGCATCGAGGGCGCGCTCCGACAGCGACGCCGGCAGGGGCGTCGAGTAGGCGCGCTCGCCCTCGCGCAGCAGAAGGGTGCCGCCCTGGATGCGCGCCGAATCGGGCGATCCGGACTCGAGCATGGACAGCGCCCGGGTGAGCGGGATGGCGGTCTGCTCGGCGCCGCTCGCGGCCGTCGCCCCCACGTTGAGGGCCAGGACCGCGACGATCGCCGCGATCAGCACTGTCCACCGGTTTCTCATTCGAAGCTCCGACCGTCCGTGATCCACCTTCAGGGAAGCGCGCGGGCCGGAGATGGGCACCGGACGCTCGGATGGTCCTCGTCGCACGCGACCCCCCCGGAAGGTGGGGTGCGCGCGAGCCCGCGTCGGTACGATCGCCCCGATGGACGTCACCATGGACGAGTTCCACTCGCTCGTGGGCGCGGCGATCGAAGAGATCCCGGAGCCCTTCGCGTCGGCGCTGGACGAGGTGGCCGTGGTGGTGGAAGAGCACGGGCCGCCCGACATGGCGCCTCTGTACGGGCTCTACCAGGGCGTTCCGCTCATCCACGGCCGCCAGCCGTCCGGCAGCCCGCCGCCCCAGATCTCGATCTACCGCCGCCCGCTCATCGACGTCTGCCACACCCGCGAGGAGCTGGTGGAGCAGGTGAGGATCACCGTGCTGCACGAGTTGGGTCACCACCTGGGGCTCGACGAGGATCGTCTGGACGAGCTGGGCTACGCGTGAGCGTCCGGGGTCCGGTCGCCGCGGGGATCCACACGCGGCGCAGCGTGGGCCGCGTGACCGACCAGGCGGTGACCCGGTCGGAGATCGAGGCCCTCATCGCCGCGGCGCTGCGCGCGCCCAACCACGGGCTCACCCACCCCTGGCGCTTCGTCGTCCTCACCGGCGACGCCCGACGGGCCGCGGGCGACGCGCACGTCGCCGCCATCGAGGCCGGCGGCCGGTCCCTCGACGACGAGGCGCGCGCCAAGGAGGCGACCCGCTTCGAGCGCGCGCCGGCCGTGGTCGCCTGCGTCTGCGCGCCCACCTCGGACGATCCCGTCGTGCGGTGCGAGGACCGGGACGCCGTGTCGGCCGGGGTTCAGAACCTCCTGCTGGCGGCGGCCGAGCGGGGACTGGGGGCCATTTGGCGCACCGGGGCGATGGTCGACGAGCCCGCCCTGCGCGAGCACCTGGGCGTGGGCCCGGGCGAGGAGGTCGTGGCCTTCGTCTACCTGGGCCGTCCGGCCGGGGATCGGACCGGGCCCGCGACGAGCCGGCCCCGGGTCGACGAGGTGACCGACTGGAGGGGCCTCGGAAGTTGACGCGCTCGGGTGGGAGAAGGACCGCCCTCCCCGTCGCCGGGGCTCCCGCGGCGCCGACGAGCCCGACGCCGTCGGCTCGGGTCCGGGAGGCGCGGGAAACCCGGTGGCGTCCCGATCACGGCTGCCGTACGGTGTCCGCATGAGGAACCGACGATGACCGACAAGCCCGAGCGCACCCGCGTGTCCGACGACGTCCTCGATCGGGTGCGCGAGAAGATCGCCGCCGGCGAGCGCCCCACCGGCGCGATACGCGCGGTGGCGCGCGAGATGGATCGATCGGAGGGCTCGACCTCGTCGGCCTACTACTCGGCGCTGCGACGCGAGCGCAAGCGCGCGGACAGCGGTGGGCGTCACCAGCGCCAGGCCGACCGGCACGACGCCGTCAGCCTCTACCGCGAGATGCTCCCGCTGGTCGAGGCCGGAGCGTCCGCGCAGCAGGCCGCCCGGCGCTTCGGCGGCGACGACGTGGACGTCGAGGCCGCGGCGAAGGGGTTCGCGCGGTGGCACGACGGCGAGGACGCCACGGTCGAGCCCGGCGAGATCGCCGAGGCCACGGTGGCCATCAACCTCGACCTGATCAACGCCGAGGACCGCCTCGCGGCGCTGGAGGCCGAGAACCGGACGTTGCGACGCGAAGTCGTCCGCGCCCGCCAGGCCCTGACGCGCGTCAGGGCCATCGTCGACAGCGCCATCGCCGGCGACGCGGACGTACCGCCGGCCGACTGAGCGGCGGCGGCGCGGCCGACCGAGCGGCCGCGCGCGACCGCCAGACGCCTAGGGGCGCTCCGGAGCGTTCTCGAGGCCCGAGATGGACAGGCTGGCCTCACCGCCGTAGCGCTTGTTGAGGTTGATGATGATGGCCGTCATCCCCTCGATGATCAGGGCGTTGGCGAGCGGGCCGGCGTCGAGCGCCCGCGTGCCGGGAAGCGACGAGGTGAGCTCGAGCACCTGCTCGCGGGCCGCCTTGCTCTTCCCGCAGACCAGCACGTCGGCGTCCAGGTGGTGCTGCTCCTGGAGACCCGCCGCCGGCAGGTTGTTGTAGGCCACGACGACCTTGGCCTCCGGGGCGAGCTCCTGGATCCAGTGCCCGCACGAGCCGTGCTTGATGTCCTGCTCGGCGATGGATCCGCTCTTCCCGAAGCGCAGCGCGTTGACCACCGACACGACGACCTTGCCGGCCAGGGCGTCGGCCATGGGCGGGATGGTGGCGTCGATCCCCTCGTGCGGGATGGAGACCACGGCCAGATCGCCCGCCTCGGCCGCCGGCACGTTCTCGAGCGGCGTGAAGGTTCCCGACGGGAGCGCCTCGCGCAGACCGTCGGCCGCCTGCTCGGCCCGCTCCTGACTGCGCGAGCCCACGACGATCTCGTGTCCGGCGGCAGCGAAGTTGATGGCAAGGCCGCGCCCGAGGTCGCCGGTCCCGCCGAAGATCGCAATCTTCATTCCTGTCTCACTCCTGTTCTGATGCGCCGAGCCGGCGCTCCGCCGCCTCAACCGTGTTTGACAGCAGAAACGCGATGGTCATCGGCCCGACGCCCCCGGGCACGGGGGTCAGCCACCCGGCCACCTCACGGGCCTCGGCGTCCGCGACATCGCCGACCAGGCCGTCGTCGGTGCGATTGATGCCCACGTCGATGACCGCGGCTCCGGGCTTGATCCAGTCGCCGCGGATCATCTCGGGGCGACCGACCGCCGCGACCAGGATGTCAGCGGTGCGACACAGGGCCGGCAGGTCGCGCGTGCGCGAGTGGGCGACCGTGACGGTGGCGCTGCGGGCGGTGAGCAGCAGCGCCTGCGGCTTGCCCACGATGAGGCTCCGGCCGACGACCACGGCGTTGGCGCCCTCGATCGGGATCTCATGCCGATCGAGCATGTACATCACGCCCTGGGGCGTGCAGGGCACCGGGGCCGGCTCGCCGCGCACCAGGCGCCCCAGGTTGGCGGCCCCGAAGCCGTCAACGTCCTTGTCGGGGTGGATGCGCGCGGCGATGTGCGACTCCGAGAGCTGGTCCGGCACCGGAAGCTGCACGAGGACCCCGTCGACCGCGTCGTCGGCGTTCAGGTCGTCGAGCACCGCGTCCAGCTCGGCCTGAGTGGTCTCGGCCGGCAGCACGACGCGCCGCGAGATCATCCCCACGCCCTCCGCCGCCTCCGCCTTGCGCTTCTGGTAGATCTCGCTGGCCGGGTCGTCCCCGACCTGAACACCGACCAGGCCCGGCGATCGCCCGTGCCGATCGGCGAAGGCGGCCACCTTCTCCCGGACCTGCTCGCGGACCTCCTCCGCGGCGGCCTTGCCGTCGATGATCGTCGCGCTCACCCGTCCTCCACTCGTTTCATGGGCGCGGCCCCCGCCATCAGGCGCCGCTCGGCACCGTCGCGCGAGAAGCGTACCCTCACCAGCTCTCCGCCCTGTTCGACGTCCGTGACGACGCCCTCGCCGAACGTCGCGTGCAGCACGGAATCGCCCGTTGCGAGCGCGTCGGCCGAGGGAGCCGGCGCGACCGCTGGCGCGGATCGACGCGCCCCGGGGATGTCCGCCAGCGAGTCGGGCGGGAGCTCGCCAAGAAACCTCGAGGGCAGGCGGTACTCGCGCCCACCGTACATGGTGCGGCTCTGGGCGTGGGTCAGCACCAGATGCCGGCGGGCACG
The DNA here is from genome assembly GCA_029288175.1 of Miltoncostaea sp. Lineage (GTDB taxonomy): Bacteria > Actinomycetota > Thermoleophilia > Miltoncostaeales > Miltoncostaeaceae > JARFPS01. The sequence goes on from JARFPS010000203.1 coordinate 6,443, forward strand.
GGTCAGCCCGACGTAGCAAAGGCGCCGCTCCTCCTCGAGCGCCTGCGGGGTATCGCTGCGCGAGTGCGGGAACACGCCTTCCTCAAGGCCCGTGATGACCACGGTGTGGAACTCGAGGCCCTTGGCGTTGTGGATCGTCATGAGCGTCGCCCGGCCGTCCGCCTCGTCGACCTGGTCCGCGTCGGCCTGCAGCGTGACCGCCTCCAGGAAGGCGCCGAGCGGAGGCCGGCCGTCCTCGGGCGCGGCCTGCTCGCCGGCCACACCGGCCAGCTCGGCGAGGTTCTCAAGGCGCCCCTGCGCCTCGAAGGTGCCCTCGGCCTCGAGCGCGCCGCGCAGGCCGGAGCGATCGAGGACCATCTCGACGATCTCCCCGAGCGCGACGCCGTCGGCCTCGGCCGCCCGGACGTCGTCCATCAGCGCACCCACCTGAGCCACCGCCCCGCGCTGGGCCGCCGTCAGTCCCGGCACCTCCTCGCCCCGGCCCAGTGCATGCGTGACCGGGATGCCCTCGATCTCCGCGAAAGCCCGCAGCTTGGCCACGCACCCGGGGCCCATGCCGCGCTTGGGCGCGCCCAGCATCCGCGCCATGCTCACCGCGTCGTCCGGGTTGGAGGCCGAGCGCAGGTAGGCCAGCGCGTCGCGCACCTCGGCCCGCTCGTAGAAGCGGGGGCCGCCCACCACGTCGTAGGCGATGCCGCGTCGCACCAGCTGATCCTCGATCGCCCGGCTCTGGGCGTTGGTGCGGTAGAAGACGGCCACGTCGTCCAGGCTCAGCCCGTCGGCCACGGCCCGGTCCATGACATCGGCGACCACCCGCGCCTCCTCGTGCTCGTCGCGGCAGGCCACCGCCGCGATCGGCTCCCCCTCACCCAGATCGCTCCACAGGTTCTTGGGGTGCCGGCCCCCGTTGCGCGAGACCACGGCGTTGGCCGCTCGCAGGATCGCCTCCGTGGAACGGTAGTTCTGCTCGAGCGCCACGACCTCGGCGTCGGGGTAGTCGCGCTCGAAGTCGAGGATGTTGGCGACGTCCGCCCCACGCCAGCTGTAGATGCTCTGGTCGTCGTCGCCCACCACGCACACGTTGCGCTGGGGCTCCCCCAGCACCCGCACCAGGCGGTACTGGGCGTGGTTGGTGTCCTGGTACTCGTCGACCAGGACGTGCTCGAACCGACCCTGGTAGTGGGCGCGCACCGACTCCTCGCCCTCCAGGAGCCGCACCGCGACCGCCAGCAGGTCGTCGAAGTCCATCGATTGGTTCTCGCGCAATCGCTTCTGGTACCGCGAGTACAACCGGGCCACGGCCTCGTCGGTGAACGACTCCGCCGAGGCGGCGAACTCATCCGGGCCCATCAGCCGGTTCTTGGCGTCCGAGATCGCCGCCTGGACCCCCCGGGGCGCGAACCGCTTGGGGTCGACCTCTTCGTCGGCGTAGCACGACCTCAGAAGGCGCAGCTGGTCGTCCGCGTCGTAGATGCCGAAGTCGCGGGCGTAGCCCGCGGCCTCCGCGTCGCGCCGCAGGATGCGCACGCAGGCCGAGTGGAAGGTGCTGGCCCACAGGCGCCGCGCCCCCGGCCCCACCAGCCCGTGGATGCGCTCACGCAGCTCGCCGGCCGCCTTGTTGGTGAAGGTGATGGCGAGGATGCGCTCGGGGCGCACGCCACGCTCGCCCACCAGGTGAGCGATGCGCTGCGTGAGCACGCGGGTCTTCCCGCTCCCCGCCCCGGCGAGGACGAGAAGGGGCCCGTCGCCGTGCTCCACGGCACGGCGTTGCGCCGGGTTCAGCTGGGCGGTGCCGGTCACCTGGAGATCGTAGCCCAGCGCCCGGCCGTCGACTCCGCTCGCGGGAGGCCGTCAAGAAGCCGGCACGGGCCACCGATATGACGTACCGACGCCAGTGGAAGCGGCCCCTTCGGCCGTGTCCCGCCCGCCAAGGAGCCCCGCATCTCCCCAGACGCACCACGTCGCCGCCGGCACACCGCGTGGTCCACTCCCCTGGACGACGCGGTTCGCGGGTACCCGCTCTCGGTGAAGCTCGGTGGGATGATCGCCCCGGCCGCAGGGCTGCTGGCCCTGGTCTCGGCCCGTGAACTCGTGCGAGCCGCTCGCGGACGGACATCCTGCTCCGGCGCCCTCGCGCTCACCGCGGGGACGGCCGCCTCCGCGACGGCGGCGACCGTGATCGCACGCTCGATGCTCTCGCGAGTGCGCTCCTCGCAGAACACGCTCGACGAGGTCGCCCGCACGGGCCGACTGGACCTCCGTTGCGGCGGGGACGGAGCCGACGAGCTCGGCGCGCTGGAGCGCTCGGTCAACGACGTCCTCGAGAACTTCGAGTCGGTGGTGCGCGACGTCGGGGAGAAGTCCGACACGCTGCTGGACTCGGTCGAAGCGCTCGACGCCCACGAGCAGAACGCATGCCTCGCCATCGCGGAGACCGCGGCCACGGCGGACGCGGCGCCCGACCCCCCCTACCCCGCCCTGGCGATGCAGGTCATCGCCCGCGTGGGCTATGCGCTGAACGGGCTGGCCGGCGCATTCTCCGTGGCCGCGCCGAGCGCCGGCCACGCGCGGCGATTTCCCCGCGGCGACGCCAAGCCCTACTCCTACTGACGGCGGCGCGCCGGGCGTGAACCGCTCGCGCCCCGTGCGGACGCCGAGCCCGGGCGGGCGGCGGCGCCCGAACGTGGAGAGGGACGACCCCCGGGGCGCGCTCGGTGTCACCTCGTCGACCGATGGACGACGTGGATCGACCGTGTCCGACGGGTGCGACCCGCCGCCGGACGGCCCGTCCCGGGGCGCACGGGGGGGCGCGGCACAATCGTGATCGCGGAAAACGCAATCATCCACTCAAGCGACCACACGGGGCGGTCGAATACGCCTACAGGCGAAACCGCAACTCCAACGCTGGTCGTGAGATCTCATCGAACCAACACGATGGCCCTCGCCGCACTCGACATCGGCGGCTACTCCTTCATCCGCCTGTACGACCGAGCGGGCACGCTGCAGACGCCGGGACTCGTTCTGGCCGACAACGACCGTACGGAGCGGCTCCTCAACCGGGTGCCGCTCGTTCAGCGGCTCGCCCTCCGCGAGGCCGTCAGCGTCGAGCTCATCGCCCTGGGCATGGAGGCGCTCGATCGGGCCAGGTCGAACGCGCCGCTGATGCGCGTCGACCAGCTGATGCTCGATCTGACCAGCGACGACGAGGATGTCCCGGACGCCCTGGTGGCGAAGGGCATCGCCGTCGACCGGGCGAGCAACGGCGATGCCACGTCGGAGATCGGCGTGGAGATCGCCCTCTCGGACAAACAGCTCTCGTTCGAGCGTCAGACGCTGTCCGGCGGAGCACCGCGAGATGCCGGCACGCTCCGGGCGCGGGTCGCGGGAGTCCTGCTGTGGGCGCACATCATCGGCACGGTCGATCCAGGCCCACTCAGCCCGCCCGACCCCCGGGGAGTCCTGGATCAGATCAAGGAGAACGGGATCTCCGTGAGGAGGGCGTTCAACCCGGCCTTGGTCCGACCCGGCGCCTGAGCGACGAGGCCCGACGACCGGCGTGGGTGGCCTCCATCCTGACGGAGCTCGTGTCCCGGTCCCGTGCGGGCGGAAACGACGACGGGCCGGGCGAGAGCTAGGCGCGCCCCTCGCCGGCGCCGCCCTCCGCGGCGCCGGCACGCCCGAGGATCGCCTCGATCTGGCTGCGCACGTCGGGCAGGCAGTCGCTCTCGTCCCCCGGGGCGATCTCCCGCCCCGCGCGCACATCGGCGAGCTGGCGCTCCAACGTGTCGATGCGGCTGACCAGGCACTCCAGCGCCTCGGCCACGGGGTCGGGCAGGCGGGTGTGCTCCAGGCTGGGGTGGTGCAGGGCCCGATCGTCCACCCGCTCGCCGTCGACCACGACCGGACGGCCCGGGTTGCCCACCACCGTCGAGTTGGGCGGCACGTCCTTGACGACGATGGCGCCGGCGCCCACCTTCGCGCCCTCGCCCAGGGTGACCGGCCCGAGCACCCGCGCGCCCGTGCCGACGATGACGCCGTCGCGCACGGTCGGGTGACGCTTGCCGGTCTCCTTGCCGGTGCCCCCGAGCGTGACCCCCTGATAGACGGTCACGTCCTCGCCGATCTCGGTGGTCTCGCCGATGACGACGCCCATGCCGTGGTCGATGAAGAACCCGGGCCCGATGGTGGCGCCCGGGTGGATCTCCACCCCGGTGAGCGAACGCCCGAGCTGGCTCACCAGACGCGCCGCCAGGCGACGGTCGCGGCCGTAGAGCCAATGGGCCCCGCGGTGGACCCACACCGCGTGCAGGCCCGGGTAGCAGAAGAGCAGCTCGGCGGTCGACTCGGCGGCGGGATCGCGCTCGCGCGCCACGTCGAGATCGCGCCGAACGGTGGCGATGACCTTGCCCACGTGCTCGCGAAGCGCCTCGATCACGGGAGCTAGTATAGGTTCGCGTCCGCGGACCGGCCCATGAATACCCTCCGACTGAAGCTCACCTTCCCCGAGAAGCTCATCAAGGAGCCGATCATCCACGCCCTTGGAACCCGCTTCGACGTGGTGACCAACATCCGGCGTGCCGAGATCCGGGAGGACACGGGTTGGGTCGTGCTGGAGCTGACCGGCACCCAACAGCGGATCGACGAGGCCCGCGCCCACCTCGACCGGGTCGGCGTCCGCGTCGACGAGGTCGACACCTACCTCGAGTAGCGTGCGCGTCGAGGGAGCGTCCTGCGATCCGGGTCCCAGCCCCCACGCCCGGGCGCTCCGCCTGGCGGGACTGAGCGCCGATGGCGAGGCGTCGCTCGATCGACTGCTCGCCGAACTCCCCGACCCGCCCTGGGACGTGGAGGTGGCCGCCGACGACGAGCTGATCCCGCTCCTCCGGAGAGCGGGTTTCGAGCCGTACGCGAACATGGTCACGATGGCCCGCCCCGTGGAGGGTTTTCCCGCGGCCTTCGGCGCCGCCGGAGCCCGGAACGAGCCCTATCGCAACGAGTGGAGCGAGGGATTCACCGCATTCGAGCGCGCCGCGATGGACGGGCTGTCGACCTTCCGCGAGATGGGCCAACCGACCGGGTACGCCGAGGCCGAGGGCTTCGACTGCTGCCTGGCCGCCCGCGACGACGAGGGGGAGATCGTCGGCTTCGCCCAGGCGATGGTGCCGGAGGGGTGGCTCA
>JARFPS010000221.1 GCA_029288175.1 Miltoncostaea sp.
GACTGGCATTGGCCACGTTCGATTTCAGCAACAACGCACGTCGACCCAGCGCCTCGACGGCCTCTGCGGTCTCGCGGGCCGGCGCCTTGTTGCGGAGGTAATTGATTGCCACGTCACAACCTGCCTCCGCAAGGCGGATCGCGATCGCGCGTCCGATCCCGCGGCTGCCGCCGGTGACGAGTGCCTTCTTGCCCTCGAGATCTATACTGATTCCGGACATGTTCCCTCCGGCCGGTTCGGCGCGCCACGGTACCCTCAAGGGGCGAATCCAAGCCAAAGGGACTCCGTGTCCGTGGCCCGATTCCGGGAGGGAATCCGTGTCGAACGCCGTCGGAACGCTCATCGCGCTGTGCGCTGCCGCGCTCGTCTCGTTCGGGTGCGCCGCCGGCAGCGGCGGGAACCCGGGCATCGCCGGTTCCCCCGACACGCCGTGCGAGACGCCCGAGCCGATGCCGACGGAGTCCGTCGCCACGTTCGTCGACCCGACGCCGCCGACACCTCAGCCCATGCCTGCTCCCAAGCCGATGCCTGCCCCCGAGCCGATGCCGCAGCCGACGGCGCGCGCCAGCGGCACGACGGACTCCGGATCGCGATACGTCACGGCATCCGACCCAATGGGGCGCCTCGCCGTCGAGACCGACCCGATGGCGACCGTGGGACGGCGCCCGACCACGCCGGCACCGGCGGCCGCGGCCGCGTTCCCGGCGCCCGCCCCGCAGGCAGCGACACCGCCGGCCACGTCGAAGAAGCGCCGCGAGATCAAGTCGAGCGCCGACCTCCCGCCGCCGGGTCGATGACCACGGAGCCCGGCCCGGGCCGCTAGACTGCCTGGGGGGCCGTCGTCGGTCGGGGAGCGAACCGTGCAGACCATCCGTGTTGCGCTCGTCGCCTGCCTGGCCGCCGTCGCCCTGACGGCATGCCCGGGATGCGGTGACGACCCCGCGGGCCCTGTCGTCGTCGTGCCCGCCCGCCACGACTTCGGCGAGGTGCTCCACGGCGACCACCTCAAGCAGACGTTCACGATCGAGAACAACTCCGACCGGACCGTGGCGATCACGCTCGCCAAGACGACCTGCGTCTGCTTCAAGGTCTCGCGCAAGCCGCGGCTGCGGCTCGATCCGGGTGAACGGACGGACATCGAGATCACGCTCGAGAGCGACGCGACCCCGCCGCAGCGGCTCCGGGGCAAGTACCTCGACGTCCGCACGGACCACCCCGAGGTCGGCGCGATCCACGTGCCGCTCGAAGGCACGATCTTCTCGCCGCTCTACACGGTGCCGAAGGACCGGCTCGCGTTCGGGATGGTGAGCGACCGGCCGGAGCCCTTCGAGCCCCGAACGATCGAGATCAAGCCCGAGCGCGGCTACGAGGTCGCGCTCGACACGTCGCTCGAGGACTGGCCGAAGGGTTGGCGTATCTCGCAGCCCCAGTGGTTCGACATCGTCGCGAAGACGCAGGACGACGGGGTGATCGTGCTGACCGTGGCACTCCGGAAGGACGCGACGGGACCGCCCGGACGATTCCGGGCGTTCCTGAACGTGGCGCTGAAGCTCAAGGGCCCACGAATCGATGGCGAGGAGCAGCGCTTCCGGGGCTTCCGCCTCGAAGGCCAGTTCCCCGCGAGACCGAACTGAGGACCCCGGATCCCGTCAGACCAGGAGAGGAGGAGAGCGCATGGGCCGAGTGCTGGTGATCGTCGCCGTCACCGTGGCCGCGTGCGGTGTCGTCTACCTGTTCGCCGCGGACGTCATGGGGCTCTTCGACGAGTCCGACGACGGACCGCTCTACGCCGTGGGCGACGACGGCGAGTTGATCGACCTCGGTCCGGTGGCCCCCGGACTGGTCTCGAAGGGCACCGGACTCACCCCCGAGGAGGAAGACGCGCTCGCCCGAGAGCGCGCCGAGGAGGCTGCGAAGCCCCAGTTCACGAAGCGGGAGGGCCTGTTCGGGACCGTGACCGACGGTGCCGGCAAGCCGATCGCGAAAGCGCGCGTGATGCTGATCGCCGCGCCCAAGAAGAACCGACAGTGGACGCCCTTGCCGACCCCGATGGCCACCGTCACGACGGACGAGGACGGTTCGTTCCTCGTGGGACCGGCACCCGAGTTCGCTCCGCTCATCCTCCGCGCAGAAGCCGGCGGCTTTGCGCCGACGAACGAGCACGTCGCCCAACGCGGCACGCGCATCGACCTGGTGCTCGACCGCGGCGGCGGTCTCGAGGTCCGGGTCCTCGACGCCGAGGGCAAGGCGGTGCCGGGTGCGAAGGTCATGCACTCGATCGGCTGGGGCTGGAACGCGATCCTCTCGAGCGGCTCGACGGCCGACGACGGCACAGTCCGGTTCCAGGCGGTCCCGACCGGCTCGGGGAACCTCGTCGTCACGGCCGGCGGGCACGCCGCCGTGCGACAGAACAACGTCTCGGTCGTCCCGGACGCGGTCGAGAAGAAGACGATCGTGCTCGAGCAGGCGAAGCAGCTCGAGGGGATCGTCGTCGACGCCAAGACCGACATGCCGGTCGACGGCGCGACCGTCGAGGCGCACTACACGAACCTCGCCGTGCTCGAGCCCACGCAGGGCGTCAAGACGGATCCCGAGGGCCGCTTCAAGTTGCTCGTCGACGTCAGCACCGGCGAGCGGATCGAGCTCCGGGTCCGCGCGGACGAGTACGCCGAACTGCGCCAGTCGCAGAACGTCCAAGACCGCTCGGACGAGATCAAGATCAAGCTGACCGAGGGCTACGACGGGATCGAAGGGTACGTGTACGGACCGGACCGGCGCGGCGTAGGCGGCGCGACGGTCACGTACTCGGGCTACCAGGACGAAGCCGACCTACCGACGGTCACCACGAAGTCGGACGGGAGCTTCGAGCTGCCGTCCCTTCCCTGGGCGCGGCGCGGAGCAAACGTGCTGGCGATCTCACGCGAGCACGGTGCCGTGACCAAGTACGCGCGCTTCCCGAAGAAGGGCGAGCTGGCCAAGGGCCCGCTCGAGCTGACGCTGCCGGGCGCCGGGATGATCGGTGGTGTCGTCACGGGCAAGGACGGGAATCCCGTCGAAGGCGCCCTGATCAGCCTCGCGATCGACCACAAGGAGACCCGCAGCCGGCTCGGCCCGGAGTCGAATCCGTGGCGGATCCAGCGGCTGCTCTCCGATCGCAGCCGGTTCAACCTGACCGACATCACCGACGACGCGGGGCGCTACCGGATCGAGAGCGTGCCGGCGCTCGCGTACCGCGTGCTGGCGCGCTTCGGTCTGGACCAGGCCCGTTCGGAGGAACCGGTAACCGTCGAAGGCGGCGCCGTCGCGAACGCCGACATCACGCTCAAGGCCGGCGGGACCATCGAAGGCGTGGTGTTCGACAGTGACGACATGCCGGTCGCCGGTGCGTTCATCTACGCGAACCCGGAGGACGAGCGCGCACAGGGCTGGGGCCTGCCGCAGCCGCAGGCACGCAGCCAGAGCGACGGCCGCTTCGTACTGCGTGGCGTCGAGGACTACCCGTACACGATCAACGCGAACGCTGGTGGCTTCGGCGGAACGACCGAGAAGAGCATCGTGCAGGGCGAGAAGGACCTCGAGATCCGGCTCGTGAAGCTCGGCTGGGTGGCGGGCGTGGTCGAGGGACAGGACGGGCGTCCGTACCAGGGCACGTTCACGGTGTACGCGAACAAGAAGCAGCCGCAGAACTCGCGCAATCGGTTTCGGAGCGGCAACCAGACGCACACGTTCAACACCGACGACGGGACGTTCGAGATCCGCGATCTC
>JARFPS010000136.1 GCA_029288175.1 Miltoncostaea sp.
GCCCGCGCTCGGGCCGCGGCAGGTCCATTCACTGATGCTTCAGGCCGCGCGGCCGCTGGAGGGTCGCTCGGCGCTGCGCCAGGGCGCCGGCGTGGTCGGGGCGCCCTCGCCCGAGGCGGCCCTGGTCTTCGATCCCCCGATCGTGACACCGACCCCCCGTGGCGGAGGGTCGCTCGTGGCCGTCGACATCCGGAATCTCGGGGATGCGGCCGGTCGCTACACGGTGCGCCTGAGGACGCGCGGCGGAGAGGTGCGCCGGCTCGATCGCATCGATCTCGCCCCCGGCGAGGAGGCGGAGATCCGTGCCCGGGTGGCGACCACACCCCAGGCCGCGCGTGGATCGATCGAGGTGGTTGCCCCCTCCTCCGGTGGGGTGGAGGGGCGCGTCGCTGCCCGCGCCCTGGTGGAGCCGCCGCGCCCGCCCGAGGCGCGTGACGCGCTGGGTCTGCCCGAGGTCACCGTGCGCTCGGGCCTGGCCGAGGTGCGGCTGCGGCTGGGCCGACGGGAGCGGGAGGGCGCGCGGGTGCGCTCGGTCGAGGTGAGCGGTCTGCGTCTCTGGCTGCTGCCCTCGGGCGGCGAGCGCCCTCTGGCCGTGCTCGGCGCCAAGATGGCCGCGGACTGGCCGGCCGGGACCTATCGCTTTCTGCTGGCCGAGCGCCTCGCCGACGGCGCCGAGGTGCCCGCGGGCCGCTACCGGCTGCGCGCGTCGGCCGTGGGCCCCGACGGCGAGCGGGTCGTCACCACCAGCGCCGCGTTCGACCTGGGCTCCTCCGAGCAGGGGGGCTGAGGGGCTCGATCCCGGGGACGGACGTCCCGCCGGCCCGCGACATCGCACCGCCCCGGTGCACTTGCGGTGGCGAGCGGGAGAGGCGAAGCTTGTTACTTAGTGTCACAAACAGGCGACCGCACATGACGACCGACCGACTGACGCTGGGCGTGGCCGCGCGCCTGTCGCGCTACCTGCAGGTGCTCACGCAGGCCAAGCGGATGGGCAAGAGCAGCATCAGCTCGCAGGCCATCTCGGAGTACACGAACGTCAACCCGACGCAGATCCGGCGTGACCTCTCGGGGTTCGGGAAGTTCGGCAAGCGGGGCGTGGGCTACGACATCGACTCGCTCATCGAGCAGATCCGCAAGATCCTCCGCACCTCGGGCCAGCACAACATCGCGCTCTTCGGGGCGGGCAACCTCGGGCAGGCGATCGCCACGTCGGGCGTGTTCGCCGACCACGGGTTCCGTATCTGCGGCATCTTCGACGTCGATCCGAGCAAGGTGGGTGAGCCCGTCGGGGAACTCACCGTGCAGCACTACGACGAGCTGTCCTCGGTCGCGGAGGACGTCGGCATCGAGGTGGGCGTTCTTGCGGTGCCCCGCGACGCGGCCCAGGCCGTGGCGGACGACCTGGTGGCGTCGGGCGTCAAGATCATCTTCAACTACTCGGACGCGCTGATCTCGGTGCCGTCCGACGTCACGGTGCACACCAGCAGCCCTGCGGTGGAGCTGCTCTACGCCCTCTACTTCTACCTTTCCTGAGGCCGTCGCCGACGGGCGCCGGGCGGGAGGCGTTGCTAGAATCCCGCGCCGGGTGGACGGTCCCGAAGCCCATATCCTCGAGGGAGTCCGCCGGCGGTTCGACGAGTCGGTCGACGGCACGATCGGCGTCGAGGAGGAGTACCAGCTCCTCAACCCGCAGACCCTCGCGCTGAGCAACCGCTTCGAGGAGCTCCACGCCTCCGCGCAGGAGCCGCTCCTGTCGCGACTCGCCGGCGAGCTGATCTCGAGCGAGATCGAGTACAAGACCCGCGCGCACGACGACTTCCCGTCGGCCGCGCGCGAGCTGGTCGAGGGGCGCCTGCAGGTCATCCAGCTGGCCGACCGGCTCGGCATCCCGATCGCCATCGCCGGTGTGCACCCGTTCAGCCCGTGGTGGGAGCAGCGCATCATCGACACGCCCCACTACCGGCTGCGCGATGAGGAGCTGGGCTACATCGCCTGGACCAACAACACCTGGGCCATCCACGCGCACGTGGGGGTGAGGGGTGCCGACCGCGCGGTCGCGGTCAGCACCGCGCTCCGCAGCGTGCTGCCCGAGCTGCTGGCGTTGTCGGCCAACAGCCCCCTCTACATGGGCCGCGACACGCGGCTCGCCTCGGCGCGCACCCAGATTTTCACCAAGAGCTTCCCGCGCTGCGGGATCCCCGACGCCTACCGCGACTTCGAGGAGTACCGCCGGTTCGTCGAGCTGCTCGAACGGACGGGGTCCATCGTCGAGGCCCTCCAGATCTGGTGGAGCGTGCGGCCGGCCCATGCCTTCGGGACGGTCGAGACCCGCGTCTGCGACGGGCAGACCGACATGTCCGAGGCCCTCGCGGTGGCGGCGCTCATGGTGGCGTGCACGATGGCGTTCGCGCGCGACCACGACGAAGGGCGGCCCCTGCCGACCCACCCCCGCGGGCTCATCGACGAGAACATGTGGCGGGCTCAGCGCTACGGGATCGAGGGGCGGATGATCGATCTGGAGGCCGGCGAGGAGATCGACACGGCCCGGGCCATCGAGCGGCTCCTGGTCTGGTCGGAGAGCGTGCACGATGCGCACGGCCTCGCTCCGTTCCTGGGTCGCGTCGACAGGATGATCTCGGAGGGCAACGGGGCGTCGCGCCAGCGCGCGCTGTTCGCCGAGACGGGAGACGTGCGCGCCGTGCAGGCCGATCTCGTGGAGCGCACACGCCGTAGCGCCCTCGAGGCGCGGGACTCGCTGGGCGCCGTGACCACCAACGCGTGATGGGGGAATGACGTGAGCACTCAGGATCAAGAGCCGCCGGAGGGCCGCGAGCCGACGCCCGAGGAGATGGCGGCGGCGATCGCCTACCGCCTCGCTCGCACGCCGGTCCGCGACCTGCTGCTGCAGACCATGGCGACGCTCGCCGACATGGCGGGCATCCGCATGGGCCTGGGGCCCGAGGGCGACGAGCCCAAGGATCTCGATCAGGCCCGACAGGCCATCGAGGCGCTCCGGGCTCTCCACGCGGTGGCCGAGGAGCAGCTGGGCGTCGCCCAGACCCGGCCCTTCCGCGAGCCTCTGGCCGCTCTGCAGCTGCACTATGCGCGGCTCGTCGAGGGCGAGGGGGGCGCCGACCCGTCGGCCGAGCCGTCGTCGGGCGCCGCCGGCGCCGATCCCGCGCCCGGGACCACCCCGCCCGAGACCCCGCCCGCGACCGGCGGAGGGTCCGATGCGGCCAGCCGGCTGTGGGTGCCGCCCGGAACCCAACGATGAGCGACGCCGAAATCGGCGTCTTCGGGGGGTCAGGGTTCTACTCGCTGCTCGACGAGGCCCGCGAGGTCGAGGTCGAGACGCCCTACGGCTCGCCGAGCGGGCCGCTCACGATCGGCGACGTGGGGGGCCGGGCCGTCGCCTTCCTGCCGCGGCACGGCCGCGAGCATCAGTTTCCGCCGCACGCCATCAACTACCGCGCGAACGTCTGGGCCATGAAGGAGCTCGGCGTGCGGTGGGTTCTCGGGCCCTGCGCCTCCGGGAGTCTCCAGAAGCGAGTCGGGGTGGGCGATTTCGTCGTATGCGACCAGTTCGTCGACCGCACCAGCGGGCGCCGTGACACGTTCTACGACGGCCCGGAGGCCACCCATGTCAGCTCGGCCGACCCCTTCAGCCCGGTGCTGCGCGGCCTGCTCGTGGACGCCTGCGAGGAGCTCGGCATCGCCGTCCATCGCGCGGGCACCGTGGTCGTCATCCAGGGGCCGCGTCTCAGCACGCGCGCCGAGAGCCGCTGGTTCGGCCAGATGGGCTGGGAGGTCGTCAACATGACCGCCTACCCCGAGTGCATCCTCGCCCGCGAGCTCGAGCTCTGCTACGCCAACGTCTCGCTCATCACCGACTACGACGTCGGCGTCGAGGGCGAGGACATCGAGCCGGTGACGGCGGGCGAGATCCTGAGGGTCTTCGCCGACAACAACGCGCGCCTGCGCGAGCTCATCCTCACGGTGATACCGCGCATCCCCGACGAGCCCGATCCCCACTGCGCCCAGGCGCTGTCGGGGGCGCGTTTCTGACGCTCTCCGCGCGGCGATCGCGGTCGACGGCCGTCTGCCCGTTGTGGTAGAAAAGCCGGCGGTCACGGCGAATGCGCGTCGTCGGCCGGTGGCGATGGCCCGGGGGCATGTGGTTTCGGGGCACGGCACGCCTGAAACTCATCTCTGGAGGCTAACTTGGCCGACTTTCTGTCGGACAACACAACATGGCTCGCGGTGGTCGTCGCGCTCGTCTCGGTGGCGTATGGCATCGGGCTCACGGCGTATCTGCTCAGGAAGCCCGCCGGCAACGAGACCATGCGCGACATCGCCGGCGCCATCCAGGAGGGCGCGCAGGCCTACCTGACGCGCCAGTACACGATCATCGCGGGCGTCGCGGCGGTCATGTTCGCGCTCATCTGGGTGCTCGGCACCACCGTCGACTCGAGCCTGCTCGGGTTCGAGGCGGCCATCGGCTTCCTCATCGGAGCCGTCGCCTCGGGCGCCGCGGGCTTCATCGGCATGAACGTGTCGGTGAGGACCAACGTCCGCACCGCCGAGGCCGCCCGTGGCGGGCTCAAGCCCGCGCTCGACGTGGCCTTCAAGGGCGGCGCGGTCACGGGTCTGCTCGTCGTGGGACTCGGCCTGCTGTCGGTGGCCGGGTACTTCCTGATTCTCGGCGAGAGCGCCGACGACGTTCAGCCGCTGGTCGGGCTGGCCTTCGGTGGCAGCCTCATCAGCGTCTTCGCCCGCCTGGGCGGCGGCATCTTCACCAAGGGCGCCGACGTCGGCGCCGACCTGGTGGGGAAGGTCGAGGCCGGTATCCCCGAAGACGACCCGCGCAACCCCGCGGTCATCGCCGACAACGTCGGCGACAACGTGGGCGACTGCGCCGGCATGGCGGCCGACCTGTTCGAGACCTACGCGGTCACCACCGTGGCGGTCATGTTCCTGGGCTCGCTGTTCTTCG
>JARFPS010000157.1 GCA_029288175.1 Miltoncostaea sp.
CGTCTGGCCGGGCTCATCGCCGCCGAGGAGCAGCGGCGGGCCCAGGCCGCGGCGCTGGCCGCCGCCCAGAGCGAGGGCGAAGCCGACCTCAGGCGCCAGGCGGCCGGAGGGGCTCCGAGCCCCGCCCCCGCTCCCACGGCCCCGGCTCCCTCCGGCGGCGGCGTGAACGCCCACCTCGCGCGGATCGCCCAGTGCGAGTCCGGTGGCAACCCGAGCATCGTGTCCTCCAGTGGTCAGTACCGCGGCAAGTACCAGTTCGACCAGCAGACGTGGGAGGCCGTCGGTGGCAGTGGCGATCCGGCCGCGGCGCCGGAGGCCGAACAGGACCGCCGGGCGGCGATGCTCTACGCGCAGCGTGGATGGCATCCCTGGCCGGTCTGCGGGCGCACCTGACCCATCGCTCGCGGCCGCGCCGCCAGGGGTTGACGGTTCGGGCCGAAGAGGCAATAGTGTCGGGCTGGGCGTACGTGAAGTTGCCGGTTCCTCTGGGGAATCGCGCCTCCGCTGCGCACTGACAACTGGGGGGTGTTCGCCGCGTCGGCGGCGAACACGAGAGCGCGCGGCCGCCCCGGCGGCCGGGCAGGCACGGAACGGAGGCGGATGGCGACGCAGACCAGCGGGCTGACTCGTGAGGGTGAGCTGCGCGACCTCATCATGCGCGGCCAGGAGATGGGTTTCCTGGGCATGGAAGAGGTCGCCGAGGTTTTGGACGCGGTGGGCCTCGATGCCGAGGCGGCCGAAGAGGTGTACCAGCAGCTTGAGGAAGCGGGTGTCGAGCTGCTCGAGCAGGCCGAGGCCGGGGCGCGCGCCGCCTCCATGGCCGAGGAGGTCGAGCGACCCAAGCGGCCGACGCCGACCGTCGAGCAGACCACCGACGCACTCCAGCTGTTCCTCAAGGACATCGGCCGAGTGCCGCTGCTGACCGCTGCCGACGAGGTCCGCCTCGCGAAGCGGATCGAAGCGGGCGACCAGGAGGCGAAGCGCCAGATGGTGGAGGCCAACCTCCGCCTGGTGGTCTCCATCGCCAAGGGCTACCGCGGCAGGGGTCTCCCCTTCCTCGATCTCATCCAGGAGGGCACGCTGGGCCTGGTGCGCGCCGTCGAGAAGTTCGACTGGCGGCGCGGGTTCAAGTTCTCGACCTATGCCACGTGGTGGATCCGTCAGGCGGTCACGCGCGCGCTGGCCGACAAGGGCCGCACCATCCGCATCCCGGTCCACGTCGTCGAGAAGCTCAACCAGATCAGCCGCGCGGAGCGCGTGCTCATCGGTCAGTTGGGGCGCGAGCCCACGGTCGAGGAGATCGGCGACGCCGCCGGTCTGCCGCCGGACGAGGTCGAGGAGATCCTCCGCAGCGCCCAGCCGACGGTTTCGCTCGAGAAGCCGGTCGGCGAGGAGGAGGAGTCCGAGCTCGGTCGCTTCCTCGCCGACGAGAACACCATCGCGCCGGAGGTCTCGGCCGAGACCTCGCTGCGCGAGCAGGCCCTCCGCGACCTGCTCGACCAGCTCAGCTACCGCGAGCGCCGGGTGCTCGAGCTCCGCTACGGTCTGCGCGGCGAGAAGCCCCGCACGCTCGACGAGCTGGGTCGTATGTTCAACGTCACCCGCGAGCGCATCCGCCAGGTGGAGAGTCAGTCGCTCCAGAAGCTGGGGGCACTCCCCGACTCCGGTCGGCTCGGCTAGTCCGCCGCTCCGACAAGAGTTCCGCCACGAGGGCCCGTTGCGACGGGCCCTCGTCGTTTCGCGAGACGCGAGGACGGCGCGCGGCAGCGAGAGGTGCCGCCGCCGTCCGTCCTCGCCGCCTGCCTCAGGCGACGACCCCTTCCTGGAGCGCCACCTGCCCGATCCCAACGGCGCAGAGTCGGTGGAGGCCGGGGAGGGCTAGTTCAGCGAGGGGTCGTCGGGCATGCGGGCCACCAGCCGGTAGCTGCCGCCCTTGCGATCGAGCACCCGGCTCCAGAGGCCCTCGGGATCGTCGGTGAAGATGTCCGCCGGCTCACCGGTCGCGTCGATCCATGCGTCGGCCTCGATCTCCCCCTCGAGCTGCCCGCCACTCCACCCGGCGTAGCCGCCGTAGGCGCGCGCGGCCCGGATCTGGCCGGCCAGGGTGTCGAACGACGTCTCGGGATCGACGATGCCGACGCTGTCGAAGGCGATGCTGGCGGCATCGGCGGGATCCTCGAAGTCGGCGAGCACGATGACCGCCTCCGGCTGCACCGGCCCCCCCTCGTGCACCGCCTGCTCGTCGCCGATGCCGGCCGCGAGCTCCGGCGGCAGGGCGTCCCTGGCGACCACGGGCGTGGGTCGGTTGAGCACCACACCGAGGGCGCCCTCGTCGGAATGCTCGAGCATCAGTACGACCGCCCGGTGGAAGTTCGGGTCGACCAGGCTCGGCGAGGCCACCAGCAGGCGACCGGCCCGATAGCGCGGTCCCTCCTCGGTGGTCATCGAGCGCCCGGAGGCGCTAGGCGGCGGAGTGGCGCCGCACGCGGAGCAGGTTCAGGACCGCTCCCACGACGATGAGCAGAACGCTGAACATCATGAGGCCCCAGAAGACCTCCCACTCCGCCGTGAGGTGCGCGCCGACGTCCTCAGCCGCGAAGATGAGGCAGAACCAGACGATGGCTGCGATCCCAACGGTCCCCGCAGCCCGGAAGGGCCAGGTGAGGGGAAGCGGTTCCTCGTCGTGGTGCTCTGCCATCGTGTCCGATCCTCTGCGCTTGACTCGCCCGAAGGCCGCCGGAAGATATCACGGGCCCCGGCGGGCGCCGCCGATCAGCCCTGGGAGGGGACGGTTGTCTGGCCCCGGGCGGGCTCCTCATCGCTCGCCGCCAACGTGCGCGCCAGGCGCCGCTCGGCGGCCGACACCGAGAACCCCTCCGCGTCGCTCGACCAGCGGTAGAGCGTGGCCGGCCGGCCGGGACCGGTCGCGCGCGTGCGCTCGAGGGGCTCCACCACGCCGGCGGAGGTCAGGTCCCGCCGGAAGTTCCGGGCGTCGAGACGCCGGCCCAAGACGGCCTCGTAGACCCCCTGAAGCTCCGAGATCGTGAACTCCGCCGCCACGAGCCGCTCGGCCACAGGGGCGTAGGCGGCCTTGGCGCGCAGGCGCTCGCGTCCGTAGCGGAGCGTTTCGGCCTGGTCTGCCGCGAGCTCGGGTACGTCACCCCAGGCGAACCAGCGCACCTCCACCACGTCCCGGCCCGGTGCCAGCGGGTGCGCTCCGGCGTGCACGAGCGCCAGATAGGTGACCGCAGCCCCCTCGCCCCCGTCGCGATCGAAGGTGAACAGCTGCTCGGGATCCGCGTTGCGCACCCCGGTCTCCTCAGCGAGCGCGCGCTCCGCGGCGTCCTGGAGCGTGCCCGTGGCCTCGACGGCCGCCCCGGGAAGGCGCCAGGTGTTGGCCCTCTCTCGCAACAGTGCCGTCTCGAGCCGGCCGGCTCGTACCGTGAACACCGCGATCTCGACCCTGAGCGTCCGCACGAGCACAGCGTATCGAGCTGCGCCGCGTTTCCGTCAATCTGACGCTATTCGCCCGCGTCGGCCTCCGCCCATGCCGCGAGACCGGCGTAGGTGTGGTCGAGCCAGCCCAGCTCCAGGATCAGCTCGAGACCCCGCGCCGACAGGAGCGCGGACGAGGGCAGGACGCCTTCGAAGGCCTCGGTCACGGAGGCGACGTCCGATCCTGATCTCCAGCCGGACCGTCCGGCCTCCCCCACCGCGCGCCAAATGTCCTGAGCGCGCTCGGGCGCGGCCTCCGGGTCCCGGACCCACCCGAAATGCCCCACGCCGATGGCGGTAGGTCGGGCGTCGGCGATCGCCCTGGCGCTGGACAGCCCCGCCTCGACGTCGACGTCCGGCGGGGGCAGTGCGGGAAAGAGCTCTCCGCCGTGGAACTCCATGCCGAGCGCGTCGCCGCCGAACAGCGCGCCGCTCTGGCTGTCGAGGTATGCGTTCTGGTGTCGAGCGTGCCCCGGCGCCTCGATGGTGGTCAGATGGCGACCCCCGCCCAGATCGACGCGGTGGCCGTCCTCCGCCACGTCGATGCGCGACTCCTCGATGGCCAGCAGGTCCCCGTAGCGGTGAAAGCCCTCCCCGTAGACGGCGGCGGACCCCGCGACCAGACGCCCCGGGTCGGCCAGGTGGCGCGCGCCGCGGCGATGGACGACCACCCGCGCCCGGGGGAAGGCGGCGGCCAGATCGCCCGAGGCGCCGCAGTGATCGAGGTGGATGTGGGTCAGGACGATCCACTCGAGGTCGTCGGGGCCCAGACCCCGAGCTTCGAGTGCGCTCCGGACCGTCTCGAACGAGGTGCGGGATCCCGTGTCCACCAGGGCGGGCCGCTCGGCCTCGACGAGGAACGCCGCGGTCATGCCCTCGTGGCCCCACATGAGGGTGTCGATGACGGTGACGTCCTGGGGTGCTCCGCTCACGTCCCGAGTCTCGCATAGCCTGTGGGGGTGACGGAGGATCGACACAGGGCCTGGCGGGCCGCGGGGGCCGCGGCCGCCGCGTTGGTGCAACCGGGCGACCGGGTCGGCCTCGGGACCGGCCGGGCGGCCGGTGAGGGCATCCTCGGGCTGGGAGCCCGGGTGCGCGAAGGGCTGACCTGCTCCGGCGTCGCCACCTCGGCGCGCTCGGTCGAGCTGGCCCGGGAGCACGGGATCCCCGTCGGGCCGCTCACGGGGCCGCTCGACATCGCCTTCGACGGAGCCGATGCGGTCGACCCCCGCGGCCTGATGGTCAAGGGCGGTGGCGGGGCCCTTGTGCGCGAGAGGATCGTTGCTCGCGCGGCCACACGCTGGATCGTGCTGGTCGACGACCCGAAGATGGTGTCGGGCCTGGACGAGTGGGGCACTCTGCCGATCGCCGTGGTCCCGTTCGCGGCGGAGGCGGTTGCGCACCGTCTCGAAGACCTCGCGCCGACCCCCCGTGACCAGCCGAGCGACGATGCCCTGACGATCATCGACCTCTCGCCGCCCGCGGGCTCCGACTGGGAGGCCGTGGCAGACCGGGCCGCCTCGCTCGCCGGCGTGGTCGATCACGGGCTGTTCCGGGCGCCGCTCTCCGACGTGTTCGTCGGTCACGCCGACGGCACCTGGTCGCCGGCCGGTTGATGCTCGACGCGCGGGTCGGCCTGGCCCGGACCGCGGGTCGCCTGTCGCGGCGCCTCGGGCGCGGCGGTGGCACCAGCCTGCCGGGCAAGCTGCTCCTGCGACTGCAGCCCGACGCCCTGGGCCGGCTTGCCGCGGGGCTGGAGGACGGGGTCGGCCTGATCTCGGCGACCAACGGCAAGACGACGACGGCCCGCCTCGCGGTCGCGGCCCTGCGCGCCGACGGGCGGAGTCCGATCGCGAACACCGCCGGCGCCAATCTGAGCTCCGGCGTCGCCACGGCGCTGCTCGACGCCGCCTCCACGCGCCCGACGCCCCGCACCGCCCTGTTCGAGGTCGACGAGGCGGCGCTGCCCGAGGTGGTCCGTCAGCTTGCCCCGCGGGTGCTGGTGCTGATGAACCTCTTTCGCGACCAGCTCGATCGCTACGGCGAGCTCGACCGGCTGGTCGAGGAGTGGCGGGAGATGGTGGCCGCGCTCCCGGCCGACTGCGTCCTGGTCGTGAACGCCGACGACCCGTCGGTGGCGAGCCTGGCCGAGGGTCGGGCGGGCGCGATGACCTTCGGGGTCGACGACACCTCGATGGCCCTCCCCTCCCTTCCTCACGCCGCCGACGCCACGCGGTGCCCGCGATGCGCCGAGCGCCTCGACTACACCGCGGTCCTCGTCGGTCACATGGGGCACTGGAGCTGCCCCGCGTGTGGACTCGAGCGGCCCCAGCCGACGATCCGCGCGACCGAGGTCGTGCTCGACGGCGCGGCGGGCCTCAGCCTCACGGTCGAGGTGCCCACCGGTGCGGTGCGGGCCCGCGTCGCCCTTCCCGGGCTCCACAACGCCTACAACG
The DNA here is from genome assembly GCA_029288175.1 of Miltoncostaea sp. Classification (GTDB taxonomy): domain Bacteria; phylum Actinomycetota; class Thermoleophilia; order Miltoncostaeales; family Miltoncostaeaceae; genus JARFPS01. The sequence goes on from JARFPS010000157.1 coordinate 5,952, forward strand.
TGACGGCGGCGACCGCGGCGGCCACGGCTTTCGGCATCGACCCGACCACGATCGCCGAGGCCGTGCGATCGACCGACGCGGCGTTCGGCCGGGCGGAGAGCATCGCGGTCGACGGGCGCGAGGTCGTGGTGCTTCTGGCCAAGAACCCGGCCGGCGCCAACGAGACCGTACGGACGGTGCTGCTCGATCCGCGGCCACTGCACCTGCTCGTGGCCCTCAACGATCGCACGGCCGACGGGCACGACGTCTCGTGGATCTGGGACGTCGACTACGAGCCGCTCCTCGGCCGCGTCGCCTCGGTGACGGTCACGGGCGACAGGGCCTATGACATGGCGCTGCGCCTTCGCTACGGGGGCTTCTCCGATTCCGTCGTCCACGTGGAGCCGGAGCCCGAGCGCGCGCTGGACGCCGCCCTCGCATCGCCGGGTGACGGGCCGCTCTACGTGCTTCCGACCTACACGGCGATGCTCGCCATCCGGGAGATCATCGTGGGGCGCGGCGCAGCCGCGGCCTTCTGGCGCGATGGTCGATGACGCGCCACGTCGCTTCGCCGTGGAGCACGCCGGCTACACCGAGGACCTGGCCTTCTGGCGTGAGACCGCCGGACGCCTCGGCTCCCCGATCCTCGATCTGGGCGCCGCTTCGGGCCGTCTGTCGATCCCGTTGGCGCGCGACGGCCACGAGGTGTGGGCGTTGGACGCCTCGTCGGCGATGCTCGCGGAACTCGAGGACCGCCTCGCGGCCGAGCCGCCGGACGTGCGCGGGCGCGTGCGGGCCGTGCGCGGCCGGCTCGACGACTTCGTCCTGGATCGGAGCTTCGCGCTGGTGATGGTGGCGATGAACACCCTGCAGGTGCTGCTCGATCCGGTCGAGCGGGACGAGTGCTTCCGGCGCATGGCCGAGCACCTCGCCCCGCGTGGGGAGGTGGTCTTCGACGTCGCGCTTCCCGATCGCGGTGAGATCCTGGCGAGCCTCGGCGTGGAGCGGGACGGCATGACCCACGAAGATCCATCGAGCGGCGTGCTCATCGCGCAGTCGGCCTGGTATGAGTCCTACGACGACGAGACGCGGACCCTGAGCTTTGTCACCCGCGTCCGCGATCTGGCGGGGCCCGAGGCCGGCGCGGAGCGGCTGCGGCGCCACAC
>JARFPS010000024.1 GCA_029288175.1 Miltoncostaea sp.
GCACAGTCCGCAGCGGCGGTGGGGCCGCGATGGGCGCCCCGAGATGCTGCGGGCCGCCTGCGAGGGCAGCCTGCGACGACTGAGGCTCGATCGCATCGACCTCTACCAGCTGCACGCTCCCGACCCCGACGTCCCCATCGAGGAGTCGCTCGGCGCGATCGCTCAGCTCGTCGAGGAGGGCAAGGTGCGCCACGTGGGCGTCTGCAACGTGGATGAGGCGCAGCTGGAGCGGGCCCGGACCGTGCTCCCGATCGTCAGCGTGCAGAACCGCTACAACCTCCGCGAGCGATCCGGCGACGGGGTGCTCGACGTCTGCGAGCGCGACGGCATCCCCTTCATGCCGTGGTACCCGCTCAGCAGGGGGTTGCTGGGGAAGCGCCGGGGGGCGCTGGGCGAGGTCGCATCCCACCACGGCGCGACGCCCGCCCAGATCGCCATCGCCTGGCTGCTCGCGCGCTCGCCGACGATGCTGCCGATCCCCGGCACGTCGAGCCCGGCCCATCTGGAGCAGAACGTTGCGGCCGCCGGGCTGCGCCTACGGCCCGACGACATCGCCGCGCTGTCAGACGGCGCCGGCGAGCCGGCGACGACCTAGCTCGACCGGCTCGGCGAGCGCCGCCGCCGCCGTGACCGGGTCCCGCGTCTCGGCCTCCGCCCCGATCGACTCGACCAGCGCCTCGTCGAGCCCCGCGCCGCAGACGACGACGCGGTGGTCGTCGGCCAAGCGGCTGAGCGGCTCCAAGGCGTTGCGGAGCGGCTCCGAGTCGGCCACCGCGATGGCCACGAGGTCGGCGTCGAGGGCGCGCGTGGTCTCCGAGATGCTCTCGGCCGGGGTGTCCGGGCCGAGGTAGGCGACCCGCCAGCCATTGCGCACCAGGCAGAGCCCGAAGCAGATGAGGCCGATGTCGTGGTACTCGCCCGGGGGGCATGCGAGGACGGCCCTCGGCCCCGTGGATCCTCCCCATCCGCGCGCGAGCGACAGCAGCCGACCGCGGATCACCGTGGTGGCGAAGTGCTCCTGCGCGATCGTGGCCTCGCCCGCGACCCAACGCTCGCCGAGGCGCGACAGGTAGGCCAGAAGACCGCGCACCACGGCCTCGATCGTGTGGTCGGCCAGCGCTCGGTCGAGGACGTCGTCCGCGGCGCGATCGTCGAATGCGTCCAGGGCGTGCTCGAAGCGATGCGTCCACTCGGCGTCCCGGCTCGCGGCGGGGGCCGCCGCCCGCGACAGCGTGATCTTCGCGGCGGTGGAAGCCGTGTAGCCGAGGTCCAGCAGGCGCTGCATCTCGACGACGCGCTCCTCGTCCGCGGCCGAGTACAGCCGGAAGCCTCCGGCCGTGCGCATGGGATCGAGCAGCCCGTAGCGCCGCTCCCAGACGCGCAGCACATCCGGCGTGAGCCCGGTGCGGCGGCTCAGCTCGCCGATGCGGATGCGGCCGTCGGCGTCACCGTCGGCGCCCTGTGGGACGTCGTTCTCACTAACTCTAGACATGAAGCTCGAAATTTATCACGTCGACACGCTCTCTCAATGCCATCAGTCCCCTCGATATGGGCATCAACGGAGGGAGAGAATCCTTTGACAAAACCTCGACAGGAAGGCATAATTCCTGTCCAAGGTTAGGGAGGCAGCCCATGTATGAACACAGCCGAAGCCTGTACCGCGAGCTCAAGCCCTTCTTGCTCCCGGATCGCCCCGGATCGGCCACCATGCGGCGCTCGCTGCTCGACGCCTGTGAGGGCACCCTGGTTCAGCTGGCGTCCGACAAGCCGCCGGCCGCGCCCGTGAAGCAGCTTTTCGGCGCGGTGAGGGGATTGGTGCCGGCCCAGCACCAGATGGGCGTCTTCACGATCATCGATCGCCGCGTCACCGGTTTGGCGGCCGAGCTGGAGCGCCGGCGCGAGATCGAGGGTGGGAGCCTGCTGCGCTGCGCGGCGACCAACCGCCGCGGTCAGCCCTGCGGACGTGAGCCGCTGCGCGGCAGCCGCTACTGCCCGTCGCACCAACCCCAGGCGAGCGCGGCGGCCTAGAGCCGCCGGCTCAGTCGGGCGAATACCGCCGTTCGAGCTCGCGGTGCTCGGCGGTCCCCACCACGCCCTCGAACTCGGTGAAGTCCACCAGCCGGCCCCGGTGCTGCGCCAGCGTGCCCTCGTCACGTAGCCGGGCGAAGGCCTCGCGCACCGCGTGGGTGGCCGCCATCAGCGCGGACAGCGGCGTCACGATGAGGTCGTAGCCCAGCTCCGAGAGCTCCGCCGGCGTGAGCAGCGGAGTGCGCCCGCCCTCGATCATGTTGGCCACGCGCACCGTGTCCTCGACCTCCCGTCCGACCCGCTCCAGCTCGTCCAGGGTGCGGGGCGCCTCCACGAAGATCGCGTCGACCCCGAGGTCGCGGGCGGACTTGGCGCGCTCAATGGCCTCATCGAGCGAGACGGCGGCGCGCGCGTCGGTGCGCGCCACGACGTACAGATCGACACCCTCCTCGCGCAGGTCGACCAGCGCGCGCAGCTTCGCCAACCAGTCGTCCCGGTCCACAACTCGCTTGCCGGCGAAGTGCCCGCACTTCTTCGGCCATTCCTGGTCCTCCAGGAAGACGCCGGCGGCTCCGGCCCGCGCGAACTCCTCGGCGGTGCGTCGCGCGCTCAGGGCGTTGCCGTATCCGGTGTCCGCGTCCACGATCACCGCCGCGTCCACCGCGGAGCACACCGCCGTGGCGGCCTGCGTCATCTCGGTCTGGGTGATGTACCCGAAGTCGGGCGCGGCCAGCCGAGCGGCCGATACCGAGTATCCCGAGATGAACATGACGGGGAACCCCGCCTGATCGGCGAGGCGAGCGGTCAGAGCGTCGTAGACGCCCGGCATGTTGACGGTCTCGCCGTCGGCGAGCAGGCTCCGGATGCGCGCGGCGGAGGACGACACGCGGCAAGCATAGATACGCTGCGACGGCCGTGGACACCGATCTCGTCATCGCCAGCAAGCGCGACGAGCGCCGCTATGCGGATCGCCCGCTGCCCGGGCACGTGGCGGACGCCATCCTCGACTCCGGGCGCCTGGCCGGCAGCGCGCGCAACCGCCAGCCGTGGATCTTTGTGGTCGCCGAGAGCGAGGAGGTGCGGCGGGGCCTGGCGAGCGCGGTCTACGTGTCCGTCGCCGTGGAGGAGGCCGCCCTCGTGGTCGCCCTCGTGGTCACGCCCGGAGGCGGTGTGGTCGACTTCGACGCCGGTCGCGCCGCCCAGAACATGATGCTCGGGGCCTGGGACCTCGGCGTGGTGTCGTGCCCCCACGGGATCGCCCATCCGGAGCGCCTGCGCGACGCGCTGGGCTTGGCCGACGAGGAGCGCGCCGTCGTGGTGCTGACGTTCGGCTACCCGGGCCTCCCGCGCAGGCCCGAGCGTCGCACGGTGAGCGAGTGGAGTCGGCGGGCCCGGCGACTGCCTCTCGATCGGCTGGTGCGTCGCCTCTAGGCCGCCCTGATCCCCGGCTCAACTGACCCGGGCGATCGCCTCGTCGAACTCCTCGGCGGGCAGCGCTCCCGGGATCAGCAACGCGTCGCTCGGTCCGCGGAGCAGGAAGGTCGGCGTGCCCTGGACGCCGGCGCTCTGGGCGTCGGCGAGGCCCCGCAGGAACTCCTCGCCCACGACGTCGGAGGTGAAGTCGCGCTCCCAGCGCGCCACGTCGAGCCCGACCTCCCGCGCCGTCTCGCGCAGGTGCTCCTCGCTCAGGAAGTCGCCCGGGTAGCTGCCCTGCTGTGCGAAGACGGCCTCGACGAACTGCCACATCCTGTCCTGTCGTCCCGCCGCAATCGCCCCCAGGGCGCCGCGCTCGGAGTCCTCCCCGTAGAACGCGACAGGGCTGTACGCCACCCGCACCGTTCCTCCCCGCACGTGGCGGTCGACCAGCCCGGGGAGCGTCTCGGTGGAGAACCTGGCGCAGAACGAGCACAGGAAGTCGCCGAACTCCACCAGCTCGACCGGCGCCGACGGATCGCCGAGCTGGGCCCCGCTCTGGGGAAGTCCTTCGAGGTAGGCGAAGCTCGTTCCGGCCGCCTCGCCGCCCTCGGCCTCCTCGGCCGCCTGGGCGGGATCGACCGCCGGCTGCCCGCCGGCCCCCGAGTCCTGGGGGGCCGCGCTGACGGCACCGACGTCGGGCGCCTCCGAGTCGCTCCCGCCGCAGCCGGCCGCGAGCGCGGCCGCCGCGCCGAGTGCCGTGAGGGGGAGCAAGAGCCTGCGGGTGCGGGGAGTGATCATCGAAGCGGGTCTCCGT
>JARFPS010000150.1 GCA_029288175.1 Miltoncostaea sp.
CGTCGGCGACGAGCTGGGCGTGTCGCGCCCGAACGTCACGAAGCTGGTCGACGGCCTCGAGCGCAGCGGGCTGGCCGAGCGGCGGCGGCATCCCGACGACGGCCGCATGGTCCGCGCCGAGCTCACCGACGACGGCGCGGCGCTGGCGGACGAGGCGCTGCCCGGCCGGGTCGAGCGGATGGCCGGTTTCTGGGACCGCCTGGACGACGACGAGCTCGGCGCCCTGACGGAGCTGCTCGAACGTCTGGCGGCCGGCGACCGAGAGGCCGCGGGCCCCGCCTGAGCACCGTGGGGCGCCGCCCCGTCGAGCGACGGCGCGGCGCCCCGGAACACGCTCTCCCTACCCGGCGTAGGGGCGCTCGTCCGCGCCGACGTACACCTGGCGCGGACGAGCGATCTTCTGCTCCTTGTCGTTCAGCATCTCGTTCCACTGGGCGAGCCAGCCCGGAGCGCGGCCGATCGCGAACATCACCGTGAACATGTCGAGCGGGATGCCGAGGGCCTCGTAGATCAGGCCCGAGTAGAAGTCGACGTTCGGGTAGAGGCGGCGCTTGACGAAGTACTCGTCCTCCAGCGCGATGCGCTCGAGCTCGACGGCGATCTCGAGCTTGGGGTTGACCCCGGTGACCTCGAAGACGTCGTCGCAGGCCTTCTTGATGATGCTGGCCCGCGGGTCGTAGTTCTTGTAGACCCGGTGCCCGAAGCCCATCAGGCGCTCCTTGCCGTCCTTCACTCCCTCCATGAAGCCGGCGATGGCGTCCTTGGTCTGGATGCGGTCGAGCATGGCCAGCACGGCCTCGTTGGCGCCGCCGTGGAGGGGGCCGTACAGGCCGCCGATACCCGCGGCCATCGATGCGTAGGGGTCGGCCTGGCTCGATCCGACGGCGCGTACCGTGCTCGTGGAGCAGTTCTGCTCGTGGTCCGCGTGGAGGATCAGCAGCACGTCGAGCGCGCGCACGATCCGCTCGTCGGGCTCGTAGGGCGAATCACCGTCCTGGAACATCATCGACAGGAAGTCCGCGGCGTAGCCGAGGTCCGATCGCGGCTCGACGAACGGCTTGCCGGCGTTGTGCCGGTACGCCATGGCGCCGAGCGTGGCGACCTGCGCGATCAGCCGCTTGACCTGGGTCTCGCGGTTGCCCGCGTCGGCGATGTCCTTGCTCTCGGGGTGGAGCGTCCCCAGCGCGGCGATCGCCGACTGGAGCATCCCCATCGGGTGCGAGCCCTTGGGGAAGGCGGAGATCAGGTCGGCCAGCGCCGCCGGCGCGGCCGCCTCGCCCTCGATGTCGGACGTCCACGACGAGAGCTGGTCGCCCGACGGAAGGTCGCCGTACATCAGCAGGTAGGCGACCTCCAGGAACGAGCTCTGCTCGGCGAGCTGCTCGATGGGATAACCGCGGTAGCGCAGGATCCCCGCCTCGCCGTCGAGGAAGGTGACCTCGCTTCGACAGGACGCGGTGTTCATGAACGCCGGGTCATAGGTCATGAGGCCGAAGTCGTCCTCGTTGACCTTGATCTGCCTCAGCTCGGTCGCGCGGATGGTTCCATCGGTAATCGCAAGCTCGTACGACGAGCCGGTCCGATTGTCGGTGATCGTGAGGGATTCGCCGTCCGCGGCGCCCGAATTCTGCTGTGTGGTCATAGTGTCCTCGCCGGTGTTTCGCACCCGTCGGTGCCCATCGTGCGACCGTCGAGTCTACCCGTCCGGCGAGGGTATTCGTGTCGATCCCCACGTGACGTGAGGCACCGATGACCCCTGTCCCCCGTACGTGGGGTCCGGGGGAGGGTGGTACCATCGCCACGGTTTTTCCGCCCCCGTGCCCGCGCCGATCACGCGCCGGCCCACCGAAAGGAGCCCCTTGGCCGAGGGCGAGAGTTCGCTTGCCGTTCTCGTCGACTACGAGAACATGGCCCGCCCCGGCGCGAAGGGTCGCGCCGACTTCGACATCCACGCCGTGCTCAACCGCCTCTCCGACAAGGGGCGGGTCATCGTCAAGCGTGCCTACGCCGATTGGAGCAGGTACCGCGACGCTCGGCACGAGCTGCAGAACGCGGGCCTGGGCCTCATCGAGATGCCCTCCGCGCGCGAGGGCGCCAAGAATCGCGCCGACATCCAGCTCGTCGTCGACGCGATGGAGCTGGCCTACAGCCGGACCCACGTCGACGACTTCGTGGTGGTCAGCGGCGATTCCGACTTCACGCCGCTCGTCGGCAAGCTGCGCGAGCTGGGCAAGCGCGTCATCGGCGTCGGCAACCGCGACTCCGCCAGCGAGCTGCTCATCGCGAACTGCGACGAGTTCATCTTTTACGACTCCATCGCCAAGCGCGGCCGGGGCGCGGCGCCGTCGCGCGGCACGGTCGGTGACCCCGATCAGCTGATCCGCGACACGCTCGTCGCCCTCTCGGGCGACGGCACCGATTGGCCTCTGGCCAGCGTGCTGAAGGACTCCATGCGCCGCAAGTCCCCGGCGTTCGACCAGTCCGATCTCGGTTTCTCCACCTTCTCGAAGCTCCTGGAGGACGCGGCCAAGCGCGGCGTGCTGAAGATCGAGACCGATCCGCGCAGTGGCACCTACCGCGTGGCGCTCCCCGACGACGCCCCCCTGCCCGACGATGCGTCGGCGCCCAAGGACGAGAGCGGATCGGCGCCGGAGGGCGGCGGCCGTCGCCGGCGGCGCGGCCGGGGTCGCCGTGGCGGCGGGGGTGGCGGCACGCCGCCGTCGGAGCCCGAGAACGTGGTCAGCGACGGCGCCGAGGTCTTCGAGGTGGTCGTCACTCCCCAGATCGACGAGAGCACCGCGGCCGAGCTGCCGCCGATCGACCAGCCGATCTCGTACGAGGACATGATCATGCTCGGCCCCGAGCCCGAGGCGGGCGAGGACGTGCCCGATCTGATGGAGGCGAGCGACAGCTCCGGCAAGGACGCCGACGAAGCCGAGGAGAAGCCTCGGCGAGGCAGGCGCCGTCGCCGCAAGGCCGACGACGACACCGCCGACGCGGAGAAGGCCGACGAGGCCGCGACGAGCGACGACAAGCCCGCGGCGGAGGCCGGCGACGCGGATGCGGCCGAGGCCGAGGGGTCCGGCACGGGTCGTCGCCGCCGGGTGCGCAGGCGTGCCACGGAGAAGAAGGACGACCAAGTCGCGGACGCTCCGGAAGCGGCTGAGCCCCAGGCGGGCGAGCCCGAGGCGAAGGCCACACCCACGGGCGAGGCGGACGAGCAAGCTGAGCCGACCGAGGAGGCCGCCCCGAAGGAGGCCGCGACGGGCCGTTCGGGCAAGCGCATTCCGCGCAAGAAGGCCGCCGAGGCCGAGAAGCCGGCCGAGGGCGACGCCACGGCCGAGGAGGAGAAGCCGAAGACCACCCGTCGTCGGCGGACCACCAAGAAGGCCGACGAGGCCGAGTCCTCCTAGGCTCCCGGCCTCCGGCGGGGATCGCTACGGGGCGGTACCCGCCGCCGGATCGCGGGCGATGATGGTCTTCGGGCCCGCCGCTCCGCGGGGCCCGGGCGTCAGGTCGTGATCTCGACCGGCTCCTCGTCGATGGCCTCGTCGGGATCGGCCGTGCGGTCGATGCGGAAGGCGCGGATGTCGGGCGCGTCCCGATCCGCCAGCGAGACGATCAGGTAGAGCGTCTTCGGAAAGAACGCGAGCTCCACGTCGGTGCGCGAGGGGTAGGCGACCGAGCGGGTGTGCGAGTGGTACACCGCCAAGAGGTCCTCGCCCGCGTCGTCGATGTCGTCCATCATCCGCAGCTGCTCCTGCGGATCCATGACGTACATGAACGGGCTGCCCTCGCTGTTGGTCGCTCGGAGCACGCGGGTCGCCGAGCCGTTCTTCCCGGCGACCATCCCGCAGCACTCGTTGGGCAGGTCGTCGTTCGCGTGGGCGATGAGCTCGTCGGCGAGCTCGCGACGGAGGATCATCGGCGCGCCGCTACCAGAAGATGCCGTTGTCGAGCGTGTCCTCGACGTCGTCGAGCTCGCCGCTCCAGATTCCGGCGCTCAGGTACTTCCAGCCGCTGTCGCAGACGACCCCGACGATCGTTCCGCTCTCCATGCGCTCGGCGATCTTCGCGCAGGTGTGCAGCACGGCCCCCGAGCTCACGCCGACGAACAGACCCTCCTCCGCGGCCAGCCGCCGGGTCATGACGAGCGAGTCGTGGTTGCCCACCAGCAGCTTCCGATCGAGCTTGCCGATGTCGAGGATGGGCGGCACGAAGCCGTCGTCGAGGCTGCGCAGGCCGGTCACGGGATCGCCCTGCAGCGGCTCGCAGGCGATGACCTGGATGTCGGGGTCGTGCTCCTTCAGGCGCTGGGCCGACCCCATCAGGGTGCCGCCCGTTCCCAGGCCCGCGACGAACACGTCCAGCTCCGGGCAGTCACGCACCAGCTCGGCCGCGGTGCCGTGGTAGTGCGCTGCAGGGTTCGCCGGGTTTCCGTACTGGAACGGCATGAAGAGCCCGTTCTCCTTGGACATGCGCTGGGCGAGCGCGACCGCGCCGTTCGAGCCGTACTCGCCGTCGCTGTCCACGATCTCGGCACCGTAGAGCGTCAGGAGCTGCTTGCGCTCGGCCGTCACGTTCTCCGGCATGACGGCCACGAGCTTGTAGCCCCGCACCCGGCAGATCATCGCCATCGAGATGCCGGTGTTGCCGGACGTCGGCTCCATGATCGTGTCGCCGGGCTTCACGAGGCCGCGCCGCTCGGCGTCCTCGATCAGTGACAGTGCCGTGCGGTCCTTGATGCTGCCCGTCGGGTTCTCGCTCTCGAGCTTGGCGAGGATGCGTACGTCCGGATTGGGCGAGATGCCGACCTCGACGAGCGGGGTGTCGCCGATCGTGGCCAGGATGTCCGGCACCACGTCGACGCGCGGCGCGGAGGGGGCGGCCGCGTCGGCGGTGCTCAACGCGCTCCGCCCGCCATCGCCGGCAGGATCATCACGGTGTCGTGATCGCTCAGCGGCGTGTCGAGCCACTCGCCGAGCCGCACGTCCTCGTCGTTGACGTAGACGTTGACGAAGCGGTGCAGCTCGCCCTCGGGGGTCATCAACTGCTCGCGCACCCCAGGGTGGTCGGCGTAGAGGCGCTCGAGCACCTCGCTCACCGTGGCGCCCTCGACCTCCAGCTCGCGCCGGCCGCCGACCGCATCGCGGAGTACCGGTGGGATCTTGACGGTGCTCATGCGCGCAGGGCCTCCGCGTGGTCGCGCTCGCCGGCGCACCAGGCCTCGTAGTCCTTGAACTCCAGGACGGCGTCGGGCCCGCAGGCCGGGCAGTCCGGGTCGCGTCGGACCTTGAGCTCGGTGAACGACATCGCCAGGGCGTCGTAGATCATCAGGCGGCCGGCCAGTGTGTCGCCGATGCCGAGCAGCACCTTGATCGCCTCGTTCGTCTGGATGCCGCCCATCACGCCGCAGAGCACGCCGAGAACGCCCGCCTCGCCGCAGCTCGGGGCCATGTCGGGGGGCGGAGGCTCGGGGAACAGGCAGCGGTAGCAGGGCCCCTCGTAGGGGAGGAACACCGAGGCGTGCCCCTCGAAGCGCAGGATGCTGGCGTGGACCAGCGGCTTCTTGGCCATCAGGGCGGCGTCGTTGAGCAGGTAGCGCGTGGGGAAGTTGTCGGCGCCGTCGACGATGACGTCGTAGTCGGCGATCAGGTCGAGGACGTTCTCCTTGGTGACCCGGAACGGGTGCACGTTGACCTGAACATCGGGATTGAGG
>JARFPS010000021.1 GCA_029288175.1 Miltoncostaea sp.
GCCCGACTGCTGGCCGTGCCGGCGCCGGTCATGATGGCCACCGGCACCGCCGCCATCGCCATCATCGGACTGGCGCTGTTCGCCGACCCGATGATCGACATCTCGCGCGGCGCGGCCGAGGCCCTGCTGGCGCCCTAGACCGCCGCGTCCCGGCGGGGGCGGCGGGCCTTAGGAGGTCTCGGTGTCGCCCCGGACCGACGGCTCGATGGTCAGCGGCGGAAGGATCCGGTCGAGCCAGGCCGGCATCCACCACATGTGCCGTCCGGCCAGATGGAAGATCGCCGGCACCAGCGTGAGCCGGACGATGAACGCGTCGATCAGGATCGAGACCCCGAGCGCCAGTCCGAACTCCTTGATGACCCGCGTGTCGGCGAGGATGAACGACAGGAACACCGCGGTCATGATCAGCGCCGCCGCCGCCACGACCGGGCCCACGGCGTACATGCCGGTGCGCACCGCCTGACGCGGCTGCTCGCCCCGTGAGAAGTCCTCGCGGATGCGGCTCGTGATGAAGACCTGGTAGTCCGTCGAGAGCCCGAACAGGATCGCGAAGACGACCGGGGGCAGGTACGACTCGATGGGCCCGGTGGTGTCCAGGCCCACGGCGTCGATGAGCCAGCCCTCCTGGAAGACGGCGACGAGCACCCCGAAGGAGGCGGCCGCCGACAGCAGCATGCAGACGGCCGCCTGGATCCCGACCGCCAGCGAGCGGAAGGCCGTCGTGAGGATCAGGAAGATGATCGCCATCACGATCAGCACGAAGTAGATGAGCCGGTCGGTGATGCGCGTGGCGATGTCGTCGAAGGCCGCGGTGACCCCGCCCACGAACGCGCTGGCGTCCTGGTCGCCGATCACGCCCGGGATCACGTCGTCGCGCAGGCGCGACACCAGCTCGCTGGTCTGATCGGACTGCGGGGATGTGGTCGGCACCACGCTGATCACGGCGGTCGTGCCCTGCTGGTTGACCACCGGCTCGTTGACGGCCGCCACCCCCTCGGTCTGCGACACCGCCTGGGCGATCTGATCCGTGATCTCCGGGGCCTGGGACTGGTTCACCGCGATCAGCAGAGGGCCGTTGACGCCCTGCCCGAACGCCTCGGCCAGCTGGTCGTAGGCGGTCCGCTGCGTCTGCCCCTTGGGCGCGGTGCCGGCGTCCGACGCGCCGAGGTCGACACCGGTCGCGGGGAGTGCCAGCACCACCAGCACGACGACGGCAGCGGGCGCGACGAACGCGGCCTTCGAGGTGACGACCCGCGCCCAGTGGGCCACCACCGAGTTCGCCGGGTTCAGCCGCAGCCGCCGCTCGCCGAGCCACGGGACCTTGAGGGCGGTCACGCGATGCCCCAGCAGGCCCAGAACCGCGGGGAGCAGGGTGATCGCGGCGACCACGGCCGTGACCACCGTGACGGCCGCGCCAAGCCCCAGGACGGTGATGAAGCTCATCCCGAAGACGACCAGGGCGCCGACGGAGATGACGACGGTGGCGGCCGCGAAGAGGATGGCCCTCCCGGCGGTCGCGGTGGCGATCCCCGCCGCCTGATCCGGCTCGTAGCCGTCGCGCAGGCCCTGCCGGAAGCGCGTCAGGATGAAGAGCGAGTAGTCGATCCCCACCCCGAGGCCCAGCATGGTGGCCAGGGTCGGGGTGATCAGGTTCAGGTTGACGATGTCGGCCTCGAGCTGCACCAGCGCCAGGCCCACCCCGACGGCTACCAGGGCCATGAGAATCGGCACGACGGCCGAGACGAGGGTGCCGAGCAGGACGAGGAGGATGATCAACGCGACGATGATCCCAATGAGCTCGCTGCTGGTGTCGTCGGGCTCGATGTTGTTGGTGATCACCGCCCCGGTGTAGTCGACCTCGATCGGCACGCCGGCCACGGCCCCGTCCACGCCGCTCTTCAGGTCGTCGATCTGGGCCTGGGAGACGTCGAACGACTGCTCGATGAACTGCACGTTCGAGAACGCCAGCGTCTGTGCCTGATTCAGCGACCCCGCCTGCGTGTACGGGTTCGAGACCGAGACCACGCCCTCGATCTGCCCCGCCGACATGAGGGCCGCCTGCACGGCCTGCTGCTGCTGCGGGTCGGTCAGCGTCCCCGTCTCGGAGGCGAAGACCACCGTGGCGCTGTTGCCGGCCACCTGCGGGAAGGTCTCCTCGAGCAGGTCCTGGGCCCGCTGGGAGTCCGAGCCGGGGATGACGAAGTCGTTGACCAGCTGCCCGCCCCACAGGGTGGCGGCGGCGGCCACGGCGGCTGCGACGAGGATCCACACTCCCACCGCGAGCGCGCCCCTGCGGGCGCACGCCGCGCCGAAGCGGCCGAGAGCTCCGAGGTCCTCCGCTCGGGGCCGGCCGTCGGGATGGGCAGAGGACATCCGGTGCATCCTCGCCCATTCCCTTTGATGAAGCTAGCCCGTCGCCTTCCCCGCGCGATACGTCGCGTGCGCGAGCTGTGCGGCCGTTGCGATCAGCAGCAGGGCGAAACCGATGCGCAGCGCGCGCTCGGGCGCCGCATCGGCGATCAGGGCGCCTGCCACAGCGGCCCCCACGGACGCCGCGCCGATGATGAGGGCGTCGCGCCAGCGCACCGTGCCGGCCTTGGTCTGGCGCCACGAGCCGAGGATCGCCACCGGGATGATCGCCAACAGCGACGTGGCCTCCGCGCCGAGCTGATCCAGGCCGATCACCAGCGTGAGGGTGGGGACGAAGATGATCCCGCCGCCCACGCCGAAGAGGCCGGCCACGGCGCCGGCCGCAACCCCGAGGGCGATGACCAGGGCGATCTCGAGCATCAGGCCACCGCCAGCCGAATGGCCACGACCACCAGCAGCACGCAGAAGGCATAGGTGAGCGCGGGTGTGGAGACCCGGTTCTTGATGGCGATGCCCGCGGTGACGCCCACCATGGCCGGCAGCCCGATGAGAAGCGCCTTCTCCCAGTCCACGTTGCCCAGCAGACCGTGCGTCGCCGTGCCGACGGAGGCGGTGATGATGATGGCCGCCAGCGACGTGGCGGTGGCCAGCTTGGCGTCGTAGGCCAGCAGCGCGATGAGCAGCGGGACCACGACAACGCCCCCGCCGACACCGAACAGCGCCGAGAACAGGCCGGCCACCACCCCGATCGTGCAGAGGCGAAGAACCCGATCGCGTGACGACAACGCCGCGGTGCTAGCGTCGCCCACGGTGCCCCCCGAGGATCGATCCGTGGTCGAGCGCCTGGCGCGCCACGTCGGCGAGCTGGCCGTGCTGACCGATCTGGACGGGACGCTGGCGGCCATCCGCCCGCGTCCGGAGGACGTCACGATCGTCGACGGCGCGCGCGAAGCCCTGACCGCGCTGGCGCGCCGGGCGGCGCTGGTGGCGGTGGTCAGCGGCCGCGGGATCGACGACCTGATCAGGATCGTCGCCGTGCCGGAGATCGCGTACGCGGGCAATCACGGTATGGAGTTTCGACGTCCCGGCCGCGATCCCGCGCCGGATCCGGACGCCGCCCGCCATCGGCCGGCCCTCGAGCGCTTCGCGAGCAGGTTCCGGGGGGCGTTCGACGACCACGACATCGAGGTCGAGGACAAGGGCGTGACGCTGAGCCTCCACTACCGGCGCTCCGGCGACCGCGAGAGGGCTGCGCGCTTCCTGACCGGGGCCGTGGCGCGGGCCGCCCGCGACGACGGACTGGTACCCACCCCCGGCCGCATGATCCTCGAGATCCGGCCACCGGTGAAACTCGACAAGGGGACCGCCGCGCGCGCACTGGTCGCGGAGTCGGGCGCCCGTCGCGCCCTGTTCATGGGAGACGACCACACCGACCTGGATGCGAGCCGGGCGCTCCGCGCCATGTGCGAGGAGGGCCTGCTCGACGAAGCGGTGTCGATCGGGGTGGACGGGGACGAGGTGCCCCGCGAGGTGGTCGAGGAGGCCGATCTCGTGGTGGACGGACCCGACGGCGCGCTGCAGGTGCTGCGCGATCTGGGGCAGGCCCGCGGCAGGCGTGGTACACCTGACCCATGATCCGTCTCTATCAGCTGCGGAAGTGTCCCTGGTGCGCCGCGGTCCGCCAGGCGCTTGAGAACGTCGGGCGGCGCTACGAGGCCGTGCAGGTGCCGTACGAGCGCGAGGAACGCGAGGAGGTTCTGCGCATCAGCCACCAGGCCCTGGTGCCGGTGCTCGTCGACGGCGACACCGTCCTGAACGGCTCGCGCGAGATCGTCGCCTACCTGTACGAGAACTATGGCGACGCGACCAAGGCCGAGCGCGCCGCCGAGTTGCGCGCCGAGCTGAGCGCCCCCACGCGGCCCTAGCTCCGGGCCGCGCGGGCCTTGCGGGCCGCGGCGAGCTCCCCCCAGGGTCGCGTGTTGGCGATGTCGGCGGCGGTCGCCCCGGCCCGGCGCGCCGTCGCGATGCCGTAGCGCGCGAAGTCCAGGGAGTCCGCGGCGTGGGCGTCGCTGCCGACCACGAGCCCGGCGCCGGCCGCGAGAGCCTGCCGGGCCATCGCGTCGTCGAGGTCGCGGCGACGGGGCTGTCCGTTGATCTCGAGGCGGGTGCCGGTCCTGGCCGCCGCGTCGAGCACGGCGGGCAGGTCGATGTCGGCGTGCGGCCGGCGCCCGAGCATGCGACCGGTGGGGTGCCCGATCGCATCGACCAGCGGATGCTCGATCGCGGCGATGAGGCGGCGCGTCATCCTCTCGCGCGACGCGCGGAACGAGCTGTGGACGCTGGCGGTGACCCAGTCGAACTCGGCGAGGAGCTCGTCGGGATGATCGAGCGAACCGTCGGCGAGGATGTCGACCTCGGTGGCGCGCAGCAGCCGGATCTCGACCTTCTGCTGCGCGCGTTCAATGGCTCGCCACTGCTCGCGCACCCGCGCCGGGTCGAGCCCGCCCGCCATCGACAGGCTCGCCGAGTGGTCGCTGATCGCCAGGTACTCGTAGCCGCGCTCGGCGGCGGCGGCGGCCATGGCCTCGATGGTGTCGGTGCCGTCGCTCCAGTCGGTGTGGGCATGGAGTTCCCCGCGCAGATCGGCCACCCCCACGAGCTCCGGGAGGTCGCCGGTCTCGGCGAGGGCGATCTCACCGACGTCCTCCCTCAGCTCCGGGGGGATCCAGGCCAGCCCGAGCGCCGCGTACACCCCCTCCTCGTCGGCGTGCTCCACGAGTCCGCCGGGGCCGTCGACGCCGTGCTCGGACATCGACAGGCCGCGCGCGAGCGCCCGCTCGCGCAGGCGGACGTTGTGCGCCTTCGACCCGGTGGCGTGCTGCCAGAGGTTGCCGAACCGGGACGGCGGACCCATCAGCAGCTCGACGGGGACGCCGAGCTGGGTGGGCGCGCCGGCGCGGACGTCGCTGTGGCTGACCTCGCCGGCGACGGCCGGCTGGGCGGCCAGCGCGCTCACGACCCCCTCGGGCCGATCCGTGGCCACCACGATGTCGAGGTCGTGGCAGGTGTCGGCACCGCGCCGGAGGCTTCCGGCGAGCTCGACGCGGGCGCCCGTCTCGGCGATGCCACGCGCCAGATCCTCGGCGACCGGGAGCGCCCGCCCCAGCGAGATGCGCTCGTCCTCGCCGGCGGTGGGCGCGTTGAGGGCGTCCAGCACGCCACGCTCCAGCGCGGGACCGATGCCCGTGACCTCCCGGAGGCGCCCCTCGCCCGCCAGCGAACGCACCTCGCCCACGGTCGTCGCGCCGGCCTCCCGCCAGACGGCCAACGCGCGCTTGGGGCCGAGACCGGGACTGGCGGCGATCGACACCAGGCCCTCGGGCACCGCCTTCTTCGCCTTCTCGAGGGCGGCGATGGAGCCGGTGGTCGCCCGCTCGACGATCTTGTCCTGAAGGGTCGAGCCGATATCGGGGAGCTCGACGGCCGTGCCCGCCATCGCCAGCTCGGCCACCGATTCGCCCGTCGCCCGGATGCGCGCCGCGCCCCTCCGGTACGCCAGCACCCGATGCCGCACCGCGCCGTCGAGCTCGAGCAGCGCACCGAGCAACTCCAGATCGGCGGCGATCTCCGGATTGGTGGGGAGCGCCATGCGCAGAGCCTATTGAGGCCCGGCGCGGATCAGGCGGCGGCGGCCTCGCGCATGCGCTCGGCGGCGATGGCCGCCTGGTCGGCGTCGAGCGTGTCCGACAGCCTGCTGGCGAGGAAGAGCCCCTGCCACACCTGATCGTTGGAGGCCTCGGGCAGCGGGCCCGAGGGGGTCGCCCCGGCCTCCATGAGGCGGGCGGCGAGTCGAAGGGCCTGGCGGTTCTCGGGCGGCATCACGGTTATCTTCGGCGGCGCCCGTGAACCGAAGCCCAACGATCCGTGTGCGTTTCGTTAA
This sequence comes from Miltoncostaea sp., assembly GCA_029288175.1. GTDB lineage: Bacteria > Actinomycetota > Thermoleophilia > Miltoncostaeales > Miltoncostaeaceae > JARFPS01. Next base: position 6,311 of record JARFPS010000021.1, read on the forward strand.
GGGGGCCTCTCCAACTTCCGAGAGAACCTGCGGGATCCGGCCGGCAGGACGCTCGGCCCCCGTGCCGAACGCTGATCGGGCAGGTCTTCGTCGCGTCGTGACCCGTTGATACGATCGCGCGCGGTCGGAGCCCCATGACCGACCGACAAGGCGAGGTGGTGTGAGGGCTGTTCTCGCGACGCGCCGGGGTGGCTGGGTCACCTTCGGCTTTCTGCTCGTCGCCGTTCTGACGACGGTCGCGTTCGTGACCTTTCAGATCACCAGCAGGGCATCGGTCGAGAGCCCGGTCCCCGCGCCGGGCGCCGCGGTGTCCGACCGCAGCCCGACGGTGGCCTTCTCGCTCGACAACGCCGACCGCGTCGGTGACCTGACGATCCTGATCGACGGCGCCGACGTGACGGACACGGCGCAGT
>JARFPS010000183.1 GCA_029288175.1 Miltoncostaea sp.
AGGAGGCCCGCGCGGCCCGCGACTTCGAGAAGGCCGACGCCCTGCGCGACGCCATCGCCGAGCGCGGCTTCGACCTGATGGACACCGCGGAGGGGCCGCAGGTCTACCCGCGGTGAGCGGCGAGGTCGTCTACGGGCGCAACCCCGTGCGCGAGCTGCTGGCGGCCGATCGCCGCCGGGTGCACGACATCTGGGCGACCGGCACGGCGCTGGACGAGCCGTGGCTGGCGGGCGATCGCCGGGTCCGCCGGCGGCAGAAGGCCGAGATCGGCCGCGCCGCGGGCTCCAGCGCGCACCAGGGCATCGTGGCCTTCTGCGATCCCTACCCCTACGCACGCGAGGCCGACGTGCTGCACGGGGTCGGCCCCGTGGTCGCCGTGGACGGCGTGGACGACCCGCGCAACCTGGGCGCCATCGCGCGCGTGGTCGAGGCCGCCGGCTGCGCGGGCATGATCATCCCGGGTCGCGGCGGCGCCTCGGTCACACCGGCCACGGTCCAGTCGTCCGCCGGCGCCGTGGAGCACCGGGCCGTCGCCCGCGTCGAGAGCCGGCCCGGCGCCCTGTCGGCCGCGCGCGCCGTCGGCCGCGAGGTGGTCGGCTCCGATTCGGACGGCGACGACTTCCGCCGGAGCCCCCTCGGCCCGTCGTCGGTGCTCGTGCTCGGCTCCGAGGGAGAGGGGCTCCGGCCCCGCGTGCGCCGGGCCTGCGACCGGGTGGTCGCCATCCCCATGCGCGGGCGGGTCGATTCGCTGAACGTCTCGGTGGCCGCCGGCGTGCTGCTGTTCGGCGCCCCCTCGTCCGCCGACTAGCCGCCTCTTCGCGCCCCCCGCTCGGTGAAACGGGCGTTTCATCAGACGAAACATCCGCTATTTGCGAAGAAGTTCGTTGACTCTGTCACGAACCTGACATAAAACTCGCAAATCGCGCTCATGAGCGAAGGCTCAAGTTCAGCGCGAGACTGTGCCCACACGCGAAAGAAGCCCATGAGTATGAGACTTGTCAGCTCGCAGGCCGCTCCGGCCGCCTCTCAACCCTCAAGTGGAGGTTCAGAGTCTCAGGCCTGGGTGGAGGGCCTGGAGAAGTCGCTCGTTCACCGGGCGAACTCGGGTGACACCGTTGCGATGGACACGCTGCTCGAGCGCTATCGCGGCTTCGTCCGCCTGAAGGCGAGCTCGTACTTCATCGCCGGCGGCGAGAGCGAGGACCTCATTCAGGAGGGCATGGTCGGGCTCTACAAGGCGGTGCGCGACTACCGCCCCGACCGCGAGGCGAGCTTCCGGTCGTTCGCGGAGCTGTGCGTCACGCGCCAGATCATCACCGCCATCAAGACGGCGGCCCGCAACAAGCACGCTCCGCTCAACTCCTACGTCAGCTTCAGCCAGCAGCGGGCCGGCGCCTCGGGCGATCAGGAGATGAGCCTGGCCGAGATCCTCCCCAGCGACCCCGTGGTCGACCCGGTCAACCAGGTGATCTCATCCGAGGGCATCACCAGCATGCTGGGCTGCCTGGAGGAGACGCTGAGCCCGCTCGAGTCCGACGTGCTGGTCATGTACCTCGAGGACCGCTCCTACGAGGAGATCGCCGAGCGTCTGGACTGCACGCCCAAGACCGTCGACAACGCGCTCCAGCGCGTGAAGCGGAAGGTGGGCGGCCACCTGCGCGGCCGCGAGGTCATCGACAGCGACTGAACGGGATCGCCGCCCGGTTCCCGGGCCGCGACCCGCCGCCGTCGGTCATCATTCGCTCGACGCCGCCCCCCGGGCGGCGACCTGCCGGTGTCGAGCCCGAGGATGAGCCGTGAATGACGTCGCCGTGCCGGGGGATCCGTCCCCCGAAGGCTGGATCCAGCTGCCGTACGAGGAGTGGGGCCCCACGCGGTCCGCGCTCCACCTCTACTGCCAGGTCATCGGGAAGATCCGCATGTGCTGTGGGCCCTGGTTGAACCACTCGTGGGGCGTCACGCTCTACGTGAACGCGCGCGGCCTGGGAACCGGACTGGTGCCCTATGAGCACCGGGGCTTTCAGATCGACGTCGACCTGATCGCCGATCGCGTCGTCATCGCCACCACCGACGGCGACACCCGCGAGATCGCGCTCCGCCCGATGTCGGTGGCCGACTTCCACCGCCAGATGCTCGATGCCATGGGCGAGCTGGGGGTGCCGGTGCGCGTGCACACGATGCCCAACGAGATCGAGGGAGCCGTGCGGTTCGACGAGGACACGGACCTCCGCGCCTACGACCCGGACCACGCCCGCGCCATGTGGCGCGCCCTGGTGCAGGCGCACCGCGTGTTCAGCGACTTCCGCGCCGGATACGCCGGCAAGGCCAGCCCGGTGCACCTGTTCTGGGGCGCGCTCGACCTGGCGGTCACCCGCTTTTCGGGGCGCACGGCCCCGGATCACCCCGGCGGCATGCCGAACTTCCCGCTGGCCGTGGCGCAGGAGGCCTACAGCCACGAGGTCACCAGTTGCGGCCTGTGGCTGGGCGGTGACGACGCCCCGCAGCCCCTGTTCTACGCCTACGCCTACCCCTCGCCGGAAGGGTTCGAGGCCGCCGACGTCCTGCCGGCCGACGCCTTCTGGTACGCCGATCTGGGCGAGTTCGTGCTGCCGTACGACGCGGTCCGGTCCGCGCCCGATCCCGACGGCGCGCTGATGGCCTTCCTCGAGAGCACGCACGCCGCCGCCGCCGACCTGGCCGGCTGGCCCCGCGCCGAGCTGGAGCGTCCGCCGGATCTGGGTCCGGAGTGGTGGCGCGAGCACGTGGGCTGACCTTGCCGGAGGCGTCATGATGCCTCCGTGCACGCTCTCTCGCGGGTGCCGCCGCTCGCCCTTCTGATCGCCCTTCTCGACGCGCTCGACAGCCCCTACT
>JARFPS010000195.1 GCA_029288175.1 Miltoncostaea sp.
GCGAGCAGGAACGCGGGGTTCGGCCCGTCGAGGATGCCCACGCCGGAGATCGCCTCGTACGAGGCCCGGGCGGCGTCGCCGGTCGGCGCCAGCACCACGATCCGCCCGGGGGAGTGACGCGCGCGGTGCTCGGCGATTCCGCGACCGAACGTCGGCGAAGCGCGGTAGTCGACCTCCACGCCCCGGTCGCGCAGCTCGCCGGCGAAGCGCCGCATCGCCGTCAACACGAGGTGCAGCTTGCGGCGATGGAACCGGCGGCGCGACATGGCGGCGCGGGACTCGATCATCAGCACCCGGCGCGCGCCGCGCAGCGCCGGGTTGTCGTGCGAGAGCTGCTCGGCGGTCACCCAGGCGGTGACACCACCGCCGCTCACGTGCCGCGCGCGAAGACGAAGTAGGCGATCGCCACCATGCATCCCATGACGAACATGCGCACCGGATCGAGCGCGGGCTTCCAGCGCACCGCGCCCTCCCCGTCGACCACGAAGGCGCCGACCGGGCGAGCCGACAGGCCGTAGCCGAGACCCACGCCGGAGCCCTCGTCGGCGTCGCGCGCGCCGCCGCCCCCTCCCCCGCCGAATCCGCCTCGCACACGGGCGGCGGGCACGACCGTGACGCCGCCGGCGCTGACGGCCTCCCCGAACACGGTGCGCGCCGTCATCGCGCTCCGAACGTCGTCGGACGCCGCGCGCAGCCGGTCGGCGGTCTCGTCGGCAATGGACATGTTGGCCTCCTTCGCCTGGTTCTGCCGCACAGGGTCGCCGAGCGACGCGCCACTGTCCATGCCTTTGGCGCACCCGGATGTCGCCCGGAGCTACGCTGGCGCCATGTCGCCGACGCCCGCCCGCGAGGGGGACTTCCAGCTCTCGCCGGACGGGCTCACCGACGCGCTGCGGAGCTCCGGCGTGCTCGGGGCGGGCCACGTCACCGTCGCGAGGGTGGAACCGATCGGGGGTGAGGCCGGGCTGCTGAGCACCACGGTCAGGGTGCACCTGGACTACGCGGGGGACGCGGGCGGGGCGCCGCCCTCGGTGGTGGTGAAGAGCGAGAGCGAGCGCGAGGTGGCGCGCGAGTTCGCGGCGCGGCTGCGGGCCTTCGAGCGCGAGGTGCGCTTCTACCGGGAGGTCGCTCCGCGCTCGCCCCTCCGCCTCGCGGAGCTCTACTTCGCCGACGATCGGCCCGGCCATGGGGCGCTGGTGATGGAGGACCTCTCCGGGAGACCCGCGGGCGACCAGCTCGCCGGCCTCTCGGCCCACCGGGCGAAGGCGACCGTCACGGAGATCGCCCGCCTGCACGCCGCGTGGTGGGACAGCCCCGCCCTCGACGGGCTCTCGTGGATGCCGGCGGACCCGCTGCGCTCCGACGACGATTTCGCACGCGCCTGGACGCCGTTCCGCGAGCGGTACGCCGACCGGATCGGCCCCGAGGCCATGGCCGTGGCGGAGGCGCGCGCCGAAGCGCGGGGCGCGATCCGCGACGCGGTCGCGCGACGGCCGTGCACCATCGCCCATGGCGACCTGCGCGGCGACAACGTCCTGTTCGGCCCGGACGATGAGGTGATCCCCATCGACTGGCAGCTGTCGCTCCGGACGCTCGGGGCCCTGGACGCCGCCCGGCTGATCGCGGGCAGCGAGACGCCCGGCGAGCGCCGCGGGCACGAGATGGAGGCCTTCGCGGCGTGGCACGACGCGCTCCGCGCGGCGGGCGTCGACGACTACTCCTGGGACGAGGCCCTCGACGACCTGCGGCTGGGCCTGCTCGCATACCTCGACATCCCGATCTGCTGGCACCGGAACGCCATCGCCCACGGCGGGCGCGAGGCGGCTCTGATCGACCTCGTCATCGAGCGCGCCTTCGAGCTGGCGCTGAACGTCGAGGCCGAGCGGCTGCTCTGAGCGGCGACCGGCCGGATGGGCGGTGGGCGCACACGAGCCCGACCGGGGGCCGGCACGCGGGATACCGGCCCCTCGCGCCTACAGCCCCGGCGGCCGCGGAACCCTGAAGGTGAGTGGCTGCTCATAGCCGTCGACCGCCACCAGCCACCGCCCGTCGAGCGGAACGGCGTCCAGATGGTGCATTCCAAGGGAGTTCCACTCGCGCGGCCCCGGGCCGAGCAGGGCTCCTTCGAGCGGCCTCTCGGAGTACTCCGTCGGCGTCAGCTCGGTGATCTCGAAGCCGACCACCCCACGGCCGTAGCGCTCCTCTGAGTCCTGGGCCAGGCGGAACAGCCCACCGTCGCGTTGCACGACCCCCCCGGCGGGGCGCGAGACCCCGGCGTCGTCCACGATCAGGGGGCTCTTCGCGTGCTCCTTCCACGGCCCTTCCGGGTCGGAGGCATGGAAGAGGCGCAACCGATCGTGGTCTGCGGCGGCGCCGACGAACATCCACCACCGTCCGTCGTGCCTGAAGACCGTCGGATCCGCGAGATCCTCCCCTTCGACAAGGGTGGCGACACGTTCCCACTCCATCGGGAACGTGTCGGCTCGATAGAGCGCCACCCGATCGGCCTGCTCGGACTCCGGCGTCATGTACCACGAGCCCCGGTGACGGAAGACGCGCGGGTACGAGAGGTGGAACTCCTCGTCGAGCGCCAGGCCCCGGTACGTCCACTCCTCACCGTCCGGGCTCGTGGCGACCCCGATGTCGCCCTGCCCGGTGTCGCCGTTCAGGATCTCGAAGAAGACGGTTTGGCCCGTGGAGTCGGAGACCAGAAACGGGTCGGCGACGAAGTCGGCGTCCACGTCGGTGACCATGTCCGCGGTCAGGGCGGGCTCGAGATCGGCCACGCACTCATCGAGCGCGAGAGGATCGTCCACGTCGCAGAAACCGATGGACCACACGGTGGATCGCTCGACCGGCCGAAGGCCGGGCTCGAATGCGGCCACGGCGGCGAGCAGCACGCCACCGAGGATCACGAGAACCACGATGCGCCTCATCCGACCACCGTCTGCGCCGGCTCCATACCTGGCGGCCCCCACGCCCCGGGCCCGTGGTGGCCGAGACGGAGCCGGAACACCCCCGGCCCCGCTTCCCCGATCCGACGCCGCGCCCGCCTGAGCGCTCGCCGCTGCTCGCGCTTCTGGGAGAGGTTGTCGATCGTGTCGAGCACGGCGTGCTCCTGCAGTCGACGCAAGAGCTCAAAGGCTACGCCTCAATCACCAGAAACGCGATATCAGAGCGTCAT
>JARFPS010000211.1 GCA_029288175.1 Miltoncostaea sp.
GCCACATACGGGTCAGCTCGGAGCGCACCGCGGGCTTGCGGCCGTGCTCGGTGAGCGGCATCTCCTCGTGCATCGGCTCCGCGACCGGGCCGTACATGTACAGGTTGTCCATGAAGACGAACCGCGCGCCCGTGACCGTCGCGCCGGCCAGCATGCCGGCCATCAACGGCGGCCACCGCTCGGGCCAGCCGGTGTAGTCGAGCCCCACGCAGCCGTAGACCACGGTGGCGCCGTTGCAGGCCCGCGTCGCGTCGGCCGGGTTCGAGACGTCGCCGCGCATCACCTCGGCGTCCGCCACGCGGGAGCCCGAGCGCGTGACCACGCGCACCGGGAGGTCGTCGGCGCGCAGGCTCTCGACGAGCGCGCGCCCCACGGGCCCGGCGCCCAGCACCACATGGAGGTCGGGCATCGCTCGCCTTCTAGTCGTCCGAGCCGTTCAGCGCGACCTCGAGCACCTGGTCCAGGCGATCGGCGTGCACGATGGTCGTGCCGGCCAGGAGCTCCTCGTCCACCTCGGCCAACTGATCCTTGGTCAGCGTCGGGATGATGACGGTGCCGATCCCCGCGCGCCGGGCGGCCAGCACCTTCTCCTTCACGCCGCCCACGGGGAGCACGTGGCCGGTGAGGGTGATCTCGCCGGTCATCGCCACATCGGAGTCGACGGGCCGGTCTGAGAGCGCCGACACGAGGGCGGTCGTGAGCGTGACGCCCGCCGACGGCCCGTCCTTGGGCACCGCCCCCGCCGGGATGTGCAGGTGCACGTCGTGCTGCAGGAAGTAGTCGTCGGACACGGGCAGGTCGAGCTCGTCGGCGTGTGAGCGCACGTAGGACAGGGCGGCCTGGGCCGATTCCCTCATCACGTCGCCCAGCTGCCCCGTGACCACCAGCTTGCCGCTGCCGGGCATGACCGACGCCTCCACGAACAGGATCTCCCCGCCCGCACCGGTCACCGCCAGCCCGGTGGCCACGCCCGCCTCCTCGGTGCGGCGCTTGACCTCGTTGTGCACCCGCTCGGGGCCCAGCAGCTCGCGCACCTGCTCCTCGCCGATGTCGGCATCCCCGTCGCCGCCCCCGGCGACGTCGCGCGCCACCTTGCGCGCCAGCGCCCCCAGCCGCCGCTCGAGCTGGCGCACGCCGGCCTCGCGCGTGTACTCGCCGATGACGGCGCGAAGCCCCTCGTCGCTGACGCCCATCTGCGCCTCCGACAGGCCGGCCTGCTCCCGCTGGCGCGGCAGCAGGAAACGGCGCGCGATGTGCAGCTTCTCCTCGTCGGTGTAGCCGGCGAGGGGGATGACCTCCATGCGGTCGAGCAGCGGCGTCGGGATCGTCTCCAGAACGTTGGCCGTGCAGATGAACACCACGCCCGACAGATCGAGCGGCAGGTCCAGGTAGTGGTCGCGGAAGGTGTCGTTCTGGGCCGGGTCGAGCACCTCGAGCATGGCCGAGGCGGGGTCGCCGCGGAAGTCGGAGCCCATCTTGTCGATCTCGTCGATCATCAGCACCGGGTTCATCGCCTCGGCGTCCCGGATGGCCCGCACGATGGTGCCGGGCATGGCGCCCACGTAGGTGCGGCGGTGGCCGCGGATCTCGCTCTCGTCGCGCACTCCCCCCACCGAGATGCGGGCGAATTTCCGGCCCAGCGCGCGGGCGATGCTCTGGCCCAGCGAGGTCTTGCCGACGCCGGGCGGCCCGGAGAAGCACAGGATCGGCGCGGGGGCGTCGGGGTTCAACCGCACCACCGCCAGGTGCTCGACGATCCGCTCCTTCACCTTGTCGATGTCGTAGTGGTCCTCGTCCAGGATCTCGCGCGCCCGTGTCAGGTCCAGGTCGTCCTCGGTGCGCACGTTCCACGGGATGCTGAGGATCCAGTCGATGTAGGTGCGGATCACGGAGTGCTCCGCGGCGCCCGAGGGAAGCCGCTCGAGCCGGCCCAGCTCGCGCTCGACGGCTTGGCGCACCTCGTCGGGCGGGTCGACCTCCTCCAGCCGGCCCCGCAGCTCGTTGACCTCAGCCTGCCCCTCGTCGCTCTCGCCCAGCTCCTCCTGGATGGCGCGCAGCTGCTGCCGCAGGAAGTGCTCGCGCTGGGTCTGCTCCATGTCGGACTGGACGTCGCTCTGGATCTTGGCGCCCAGCTCCAGCACCTCGACCTCGCGGTTGACGATGACCGTCAGCCGCCGCAACCGCTCCCGTACGTCGGTGAGCTCCAGCAACTCCTGCCGCTCCTCGAGCGGCAGCCGAAGCGCCGAGGCGATGAGGTAGCTCAGCATCGCCGGGTCCTCGACGTTCGCCGCGGCCACGTGGAGCTCGTCGGGCAGGTAGGGCACCAGCTCGATGACCCGCCCGAAGATCGTCTGCAGGTTGCGCGCCAACGCGTCCAGCTCGGTGCCCTCGTCCAGGACGTCGGGCAGCGTGGTGACCGTCGCCTCGAGGAAGGGCGTGGTCTGCTCGTACCCGCCCACGCGCACGCGGTCGAGGCCCTCGGCCAGCACGCGCACCGTGCCGTCGGGCATCTTCACCATGCGCTGCACGCGAGCCGCCGTACCCACGGTGTAGATGTCCTCGGGCGGGGGTTCCTCGACCTCGGGGTCGCGGGCGGCGACCAGCGCCAGCAGCCGGTCCTCGCGGTTCATCACGTCGTCGATCAGGCGGATGCTGCGGTCCTCGCCGACGACCAGCGGCGTCACCGAATGGGGGAAGACCACCAGGCCCTTGGTGGGGAGCACCGGAAGCCGGGCCGGCAGCTCGGGCACCTCGCCCGCGGGCGCCTGTGGAATCTCGAGAGGGTCGGTGCTCATCGCGGCTGGCGCACCCGCAGGATCACCACCGGGGGCACCGTGGGCGGATCGCGCTCCACGATCGGCAACGAGATGGTCAGGACGCCCCGCTGGTACGAGGCCTCCGCGCGGTCGCCGTCGACCGGGACCCCGATGCGCACGCGCCGCTCGAACGATCCCCACTCGATCTCGGCCTGCTGGTACTTGCGCCGGCCGCCGCGCGGCGGGGGCATGCGGTTGCCCTGCACGATGAGCACCTGGTCTTCGAGCGCCACCTGGGTGGCGGCCGGGTCGATGCCCGACACGTCGAGCTGCACGGTGACGCTGGGCGGGTCGTCCGTGATGAAGACGTCGGTGGGGATCTCCACACGCGCGCCGCCTCCGCCGCCCGAGGACCATCCCTCCAGCAGCGCCTCGAACTCCGGTCCCACGCGCACGTAGGAGCGTCGGGTCTCTCGCGGTGACATGACCTCACTCTAGTGCGCGGTGCCCGTCTTGGCCGAACGCGCCCTTCGCCGATCCACGCCGGCGGTCATATGGTGTCGGACGACGGGGATGAGCGGGGAGCCCACACATGTGACCACGGCCGGGAAGGGCGCTCCGCGCCTTCCCTATATGCCGGGCGTGGACGGGCTGCGGGCGCTGGCGGTGAGCGCGGTGCTCGTCTACCACCTGGGCGCGGCGTGGCTGCCCGGCGGCTTCCTCGGCGTGGACGTGTTCTTCGTGATCAGCGGGTTCCTGATCACGTCGCTGCTGCTGGTCGAGTATCGGAAGCGCGGGCGCATCGACCTGGTCCGTTTCTGGATCCGCCGGGCGCTGCGGCTGTTCCCCGCGATCGTGCTGATGCTCGCGGTGGTCCTGGTGGCGATGATCATCCTCCACCCCGGCGAGGTGGCGCGCACCAGGGGGCCGTTGCTCGCGTCGCTGGGCTACGTGGCCAACTGGTACTTCGTCGTGGCCGACGTGCCGTACTTCGAGCAGTTCGGGCGACAGTCGGTGTTCCTGCACATGTGGTCGCTGGCGGTGGAGGAGCAGTTCTACCTTCTCTGGCCGCCCATCCTGTTCGCCGCGCTGGCGGTCGCCCGCGTGCGCGGGGTGTTCGTGGGCGTGGCGGTGGCCCTGGCCATCTCGGCGGCGCTCGCCTGGGTGCTCTACGAGCCGTTCACCGACCCCTCGCGCATCTACTACGGCACCGACACGGGGGCGGTGGGCCTTCTGGCCGGCGTGCTGCTGGCGCTCGGATGGCCGGTGGGCAAGCGCGCCGTCCACCTGGCGGGACGTTCGCGCGCGGCCATGGAGGCGCTGGGGCTGGTGAGCCTGGGCCTGCTGGTCGTGGCGCTGCTCGCCCTGGGAGAGCTGGACGAGCGCCTGTACCGGGGTGGCTTCCTCGCCGTGGGCGTCGTGACCGCCGGTCTCATCGCCGCCGTCGCACACCCCCAGACGACCATCGGCCGGGCCTTCGGCACCTCCGTGCTCGTGTGGATCGGCCTGCGCAGCTACGGCATCTACCTCTGGCATTGGCCGGTGATCATGCTGACCCGCCCGAACGTCGACGTGCCGTTCGACGGCGTGCCGCTCCTCGCGTTTCGCCTCGCGCTGATTCTGGGCGCGGCGATCCTCTCGTACCGCTTCGTGGAGGTGCCCATCCGGCGCGCCGGCCTGTCGGGCATCCGCGACGCGCTGTTCGGTCGCCGCCCGAAGCTCTCACGGCCGCTCCGGGTCGCCGCCGGCGCCGCCGGGACCTCCCTGGTGGTCGGCCTGGCGCTCGCCGTCGCGCTGCTGCCGGCGAGCTCGCCGAGCGTGCCCGGACTCACCGATCAGGCGTCGGCCGCCCCCCGCGAGCAGGCCGCCGACACCCCGGACGAGAAGCCGGCGGACACCCCCGCCGAGTCGGCGCCGCTGCTGTTCGTGGGCGACTCGGTGATGCTCGGCGCCGAGAGCGAGCTGCAGCGCGCCTTCGGCGATCGGGCCGTCATCGACGCCGAGGTGGGGCGGGGGTTCGCCGCGGGGTCGGAGGTGGTGCTCGGGCACCTTCGCCGCCTCCCCGCCGACACCGTCGTGGTCATCCACCTGGGGAACAACACGTTCATCGACCCCGACGAGCTGAGGGGCCTGATGGAGCGACTTTCCGGTCGTCCGCATGTGATGCTGCTGACCGTGCGCGTTCCGCTGCCATGGCAGGACTCGGTGAACGACACCGTGCGGCAGGTCGCCGAGGAGCGTCCGAACGTGACGGTGCTCGATTGGCACGCGCGCTCGGGCGACCCCGGGTTGCTCGTGGACGGAGCGCATATGTCCGTCACCGGGATGCGCGTCTATTCCGACGCCATCGGCGAGGCTCTCGGCAAGGAGCCCGCGTGATCCACCACCGCACCGCCAGCGAGGAGGACAGTATGGTCCGCACAAACCGCTCCACGGCGTCGCCCTTGCGCCTCGGCCTTTCCGCCGCGGTCGGCGCGGCACTGGTGGCCGCGGCCGTCCCTGCCGCCGCCGACGCCACGATCGTCCCCGGCCGCAGCGTGGCGGGGGTGAAGCTCGACGCGACGGCCGCGCAGGTGCAGAAGCGGCTCGGCAAGCCCGAGCGTGGCAGCACCGTCTTCAACATGCGCTACATCCGCAAGCGCGGCATCGGCCTCTATCTGATCGGCGGCAAGGTCTTCCGCATCCAGGTGGTGCGCGGGCGCGAGGCCACGCGCAAGCGCATCCGCATCGGCTCCACGCGCCGCGCGCTGACGCGCGCGTATCCCAGAGCCCGGTGCAAGGCCGCCGTCACCGGGAAGGGCGTCGTGGAGTGCACGCTTCGCAGCCGGTTCAAGAAGCGTCCCACCGAGACGGTGTTCCTGGTGAGGAAGAACCGGGTGCGCCAGATCTCGGTCCAGTTCGCCTGACGCCGGAGCGCCGGTGCACCTCGCCGCCGCGCCGTTCCGCCCGCTCCGCGCGCTGGTGCTCGCGGCGGCGCTCGCCCTGCTCGCGACCACGATCACCGCGCCGCCGGCCTCGGCGGCGCCACCACGCGTCACGCTGTTCGGCGACTCGGTGCAGGCCTCCTTCGGGTTCTCGTCGCAGGCCGAGCGCACTCTGGGTGCGGGCCTGCGCCTGCGGGTCGAGGCCGAGGTCTGCCGCAGCCTGGTCTCGCGCGGGTGCCTCGGGGGCCAGCCCCCCTCGGCGCTGGCGGTGGCCGAGGCGCTGGGCGGGGGCCTGGGGGACGTGGCGATCGTGAACGTCGGCTACAACGACTTCGGGCGCAACTACGACGTGGAGCGCCTTCTCCGGGTGTTCCGGCGCTCCGGGGTGCGGGTGGTCGTGTGGGTGACGTTGCGCGAGACGCGCGGGGAGTACGTCACCACCAATCGCCTGATCCGCGCCGCGGCGCGCCGGGCCGACCGCCGGGGCGACCTGCCCGTCGTGCGGGTGGCCGATTGGAACGCCCACAGCCTGGGAAGGCCGTGGTTCGCCTCGGATGGCCTGCACCTCAACGGCGCCGGCGC
>JARFPS010000243.1 GCA_029288175.1 Miltoncostaea sp.
ATGCCGCATCGTGCTGCGCAATCTGGGGGCCGCGCCGGTGCGCTTCGCCGCCAGGGTGACGGTGCGCTCGGCCCGGTCGGGCGCTCGATCGTGATCGCCCGGGGGGCGCGGTGACGCGCCCCCCGCGAAGCCCGGTCGCCCGCGCCGGGGTGGACCATGCGGATCGCCTGGAGTCGGGACGACGGCTCCCGAGGCGCGCGGTGTCGCGGAGGTCGCCCCGGGCGCTATAGGCTCAAGGGGTGGCGACGGAGGCACCTCCACGACCTCGCGAGAAGGGCCCGGGAGACGGCGCCGGCTACGGCGAGCCCTGCCACGTCATCGTGCTCAACGACGACCACAACACCTTCGAGCACGTGGCGCGGACGCTCGCCCGGGTCGTTCCCGGCGTCAACTACGAGAGCGGCATGTCGCTGGCCGAGAAGATCCACCGCGGGGGTCAGGCGCGGGTCTGGAGCGGCCCACGGGAGCAGGCCGAGCTCTACTGGGAGCAGCTGAGGGACGCGGGCCTGACCATGGCCCCCTTGGACTAGTCGGCCGGCGCGCGATGGCCACCGGCGCCGATTGGCTGCTCGACGCGCTGGCCGCCGAGGGCGTGGAACGCCTGGTGGGCAACCCCGGCTCGACGGAGCTTCCCATCGTGGAGGCGCTGGGCGCGCATCGCGACGTGCGCTACGTGCTGGCGCTCCATGAGTCGGTGGCCATGGGCATCGCCGACGGCTACGCCCAGCAGAGCGGACGGCTGGGCGCCGTCAACGTTCACGTGCAGCCGGGCATGGCCAACGCCCTGTCGGGGGTGCTCAACGCCCGCAATGCGCGGGTACCCCTGCTGGTGACCGTCGGCCAGCAGGTCAGCTCGCTGCTGCCGGACGCGCCGTTCCTGGGGGGTGACGTGGTCGGGTTGGCGGCTCCGCTCGCCAAGGCGGCGCTGGAGCCCCGCACTCCGGCGGAGCTGCGCGATGCGCTGGCGGTCGCGGTGCGCACGGCGATGCGACCACCCCGGGGCCCGGTCGTTCTCAGCATCCCCTTGGAGCTCCAGGCCGGTCCGCCGCCCGGCGCCCACGCGCCGGTCGCCCCCGAGCCGTTGCCGCCGCCCGATGGACCGCTTCTGTCCGAGATGGCCGCGGCGCTGGATGCGGCGCAGCGCCCACTCGTGATCGTCGGCGACGGGGTGGGCGATGCGGGCGGGGCCGAGGCCGCCGTCGCGCTGGCCGAGCGCCTGGGCGCGCCGATTCTGGGCGAGCCGATGCCCGGGCGGGTCTCGGTGCCGACCGATCACCCGCTCTACCGCCGCCCGCTGCCGCCCTTCGCGGCCGAGATCGGGCCCGTCCTGTCGGGCCACGACGTCGTGCTGGCGTGCGGCATGCCCGCGTTCCGGCTGTTCGGCACCAGTCCCGGCCGGGCGGTGCCGCCCTCGACGGCGCTGCTGCACATCGACACCGACGTCGCCGAGGTCGAGCGCAGCGACCACCGGCTCGGCATGGTGGCCGATCCCGCCGCGGCCCTCGAGGCGATGGTCCGCAAGCTGGGGCCGGCCGACGCCGGCGCGCGGGCGCGTCTGGACGCCGAGGTGCGCCGCACGGCCGAGCTGAGGCGCGAGGGGCGGCGGGCGCTGGCGGTCCGAGCGGGTTCCCAGGGCACGGAGATCGGCCCCGAGGCGCTCAGCCTCGCGCTGGCCGCCTCCGTGGGACCGAACGACCTGGTCGTCGACGAGGCCCTCACGTCGACCCGTGGCCTGAGGACCGCGATCGGTCGGCGCACGCGGGGCACCTGGCTGGCTCACCGCGGCAGCGCCCTCGGCTGGGGGCTTCCGGCCGCCGTCGGCGCGAAGATGGCCGACCCGGGCCGGCGCGTGATGGTGGCCCAGGGCGACGGCGGGCTCCTGTTCGGCGCGCAGGCGCTGTGGACGGCGGCGCGGGAGGGCCTGCCCATCGCGCTGGTGGTCGCCGACAACCGTGGCTACGAGATCCTGAGGGCCGGCATGGAGGGCTATACCGGCCGGCCGGAGGGCGACTGGCCGGGGCTGGCCCTGGACGATCCGCCCGTCGACGTGGCCGGCCTGGCGGCGGCCTACGGTGCCTCGGTGGCGAGCGTCGACGCTCGCAGCGAGCTCGGATCGGCCCTCGACGACCTGTGGCGTCGAACCGCCCACGGCCCGGCGGTCCTGGTCGCCCGGGTGCGCGGGCGGACCGCGCCCGTCGGCTACCCGCTGGACACGGCTCCCTAGGGTTCCAGCGCTCCGTCCTCGCCGATGCCCGGCGCGGCGTCGCCGAAGTCCTCGGCGGAGAGCTCGCGAATGCGCGCGACGGCCCCGCCGCCGGGCTCCGGCGCTCCGGACGGCGCGATGCGCATGGGGTGGATCCGGCCCGTCACGAGGCGCCCGTCGGGGCCGAGCGTGACCGTCAGCACCAGCGACTCTCCGCCGGCGCCGGTGACGTTCAGGGCGCGGTGGGTCGCGAAGTTTCCGAGCGAGTAGGCGATGAGGCGTCCCCGGTAGACCTCCATGCCCCGCAGCACGTGCGGTCCGTGGCCGAGCACCAGGTCGGCGCCCGCGTCGATGACGCCCTTCGAGAACGCCATGACGTCGCCGCGCCGCTCGCCCAGGTACGTCTCCTCACCCGGAGCCACGTGGGCGTGACCGGACCCCTCGGCGCCGGCGTGCATCGTCACCACCACCACGCTTGCCCGCTCGCCGGCCCGGCGGACGATGTCCTGGGCCGCGCGGACGTCGAGCAGGGGGTTCGAGGTCGAGTATGGAGCGAAGCCCAGCACCGCCACCGTGGTCGGCCGGACATCGGGCGATCGACGCACTCTCTTGAACACCACGCTCCCGGCGTGCCCCGTGGGCTCCATGCCCGCGTCGCGTACGGCGGCCAGCGTGTCCCGCAGGCCCGTGGCTCCGAAGTCGCCACTGTGGTTGTTGGCCACGTTGAGCACGGTGAAGCCCGCCGAGGCGAAGTGGCCGGCGGCGGTCGGGTCGGCCCGGAACGCGTAGCAGCGCGCGGGCTCTTCGTCCCCGGCCGCATCGCCCGGTGCGGCGCCGCACTTGGAGAAGCCGCCCGTGGTGAGGGCGCCCTCCAGGTTGGCGATCACCACGTCCCCGGCCAGCGTGTCGCCGACCCCGGCGAACAGGGCGGCGCCGCCGTCGGGCGGGGTGCCGTCGAGGGCGACGTCGCCCACGGCGGAGACCTGGACATGGCCGAGCGGCAGCGGGGGTGTGGCCGTCGGGCGGGGAGTGGTCTCGGCGTCCGGAGGGGGATCTCCGTACTCGCCGCCGCTGCCCATCAGCACGAGAAACGCGCCCGCGGCCAGGGCGGCGACGATCGCCGGCGCGCCCGCGCGCCGAAACCACTTACGCCGTCGCCTCCGACGCCGGCGGCGTGCGATGTCCCCCACGGGGATCCATTTCTACGGTCCCGGTCGGTCGCCCTGCACGGCCGCCGGCCCCAGACGCTCGGCCAGCACCGCGTCGACGGCCCCGACGACGCCGTCGGCGTCGGCCGACACCCCCGACTCGCGCAGGCCGGCCGCGCGGCCTGCCAGCGTTGCGGCGAAGGAGCCGTCGCGGCCCATCAGGCGGGCCAGGCGGGGTGCGTCGAATCGCAGCGCGATGCCCGCCTGCAGCAGCGTTCCGGCCCGGCGGCGCACCTGCGACAGCCCCACCACCTTGCGCTCGCCCACCAGCACCTCGTAGGGGGAGAGGCCGCCGAAGCACGCCTCCGCCACCTCGTCGCGTGGAGCCTCGCGGGCCTCGGCGATCCCGACCACGCGCACGTCGACGGCATCGATCGCGCGCAGGGCCTCGGC
>JARFPS010000266.1 GCA_029288175.1 Miltoncostaea sp.
GCCCAGGTTGACGAGCAGCACGATCAACTCGCCCCGGTAGCCGGCGTCGATGAGGCCGGGCGCGTTGGCCACGGTGACGCCGTGCCGCCGCGCGAGCCCCGATCGTGGGACCACCAGACCGGCGTGGCCGGGTGGGATCGCGACCGCGATCCCCGTGGGGACGCCCGCCCGCTCGCCCGGTGACAGGACGACCGCCTCGCTCGCCGCCAGGTCGAGCCCCGCGTCGTCCGGATGGGCCCGCGAGGGGACGACGGCGCCGTCGCTCAGGCGACGGACCGCCAGCCCCGCCACGGCGTCAGGCAACGAGCTTCGAGATGCGGTCGGCGGCCTCGTTGAGACGGTCGTCCGGCAGCGTCAGGCTCATCCGCACGAAGCCCTCGCCGCTCGGGCCGAACGCCGAGCCCGGCGAGATGACCACGCCGGCCTCCTCGAGGACCTTCTCGGTGAACGAGGCCGAGGTCTCGCCCTCGGGGACCCGCGTCCAGATGTAGATGGTGCCCTTGGGCGCCTCGACGTCCAGGCCCATGGCGCGCAACGCCGCCACCAGGGTGTCACGCCGCCCGGCGTACAGGTCGCACATCTCGCGCACGCTCTCCTGGTCGGAGTCGAGCACCGCGACGCTGGCCTCCTGCACCGCCTCGAACATCCCGCTGTCGACGTTGGTCTTGAGCTGCCAGTAGATCGAGACGAGATCGGGGTTGCCCACCACGGCGCCCGAGCGCCAACCGGTCATGTTGTAGCTCTTGCTCAGCGAGAAGACCTCGATGCCCACGTCCTTGGCGCCGGGCGTCGCCAGAAAAGAGGGCGCGGTGTAGCCGTCGTAGGTGAGCTCCGAGTAGGCGTTGTCGTGGACGACCACGATGTCGTTGGAGCGCGCGAACTCCACGACGCGCTCGAACAGGTCCCCCTCCACGACGGCCCCGGTGGGGTTGTTCGGGTAGTTGAGGTACATGAGCTTCGCGCGCCGCCGGACGTCCTCGGGGATGGCGTCCAGATCCGGCTCGAAGCCCAGCTCGGGCAGCAGCGGCATCGGGACGGGCTCGCCCCCGGCCAGCAGGGGGCCGTTGGTGTACACCGGGTAGCCGGGGTCGCTGGCCAGCACGACGTCCTCGGGGTCGATGAAGGCGAGGTTGATGTTGAGGATCGCCTCCTTCGCGCCGAGGGCGGGGATGATCTCGGTCTCGGGGTCCAGCGTGACGCCGAAGCGATCCTCGTAGAAGCGCGCCATCGACTCGCGGAAGCTCGCGCGGCCGCGGTTCGACGGATAGCGGTGGGTGTCGGGTCGCGCCGCGTGCTCCGCAAGCGCCGAGATCACCACGTCCGGCGTCGGCCGGTCCGGATCGCCGATGCCGAGCGAGATGACGTCGACCCCCGCGGCGCGCTTCTCCTCGATCTTCTTCTCGATCTGCGCGAAGAGGTACGGGGGCAGGCGCGACATCCGCGCGGCGGCGGCGTGGGACAGATTGGTCACAGGGCCTCCAGGGCGCTGGTCAGTTGGCGGCTCAGCCGACCGGAGTAGATGGGCTCGGCCGGCCCGGTCATCGTGATCTCGAGGTCGTCGTCGACGGCGATGCGCAGATCGCCGCCCAGCAGGTGCACCGTCGCCGGGCTCCGCAGGCCGCTGAGCCGCACGGCCGCGGCCGCCGCGGCGCAGGCCCCCGTGCCGCAGGCCATCGTCTCCCCCACGCCGCGCTCCCACACGCGCATGGTCAGCTCGTCCTCGGCGTCCCTGCGGATGAACTCGACGTTCGTGCGATCGGGAAAGCGCGGATCCACCTCGATCAGCGGTCCGAGCACGCGCACGACCTCGTCGGGGTCGTCGTGCTCGATGATCGCGTGCGGATTGCCCACGGATACCTCGGCCAGCTCGACCGTCCGGTCGCCGGCCCGAAGCTCCTCGCGCGTCTCGCCTGCCGGGAACGACGCCCTTCCCATGCGGACGCTCACCTGCCCATCGTCAAGCACACTGACATGCACCGGCCCGCCCCCGGTCAGGATGCGGCCGTCCTCCGGGAGTCGATCCGTGGCGGCCAGGTAGCGCGCCACCATCCGGATGCCGTTCCCGCAGTTCTCGGCCTGGGAGCCGTCGGGGTTCCAGACGATCATCCTGGGCACGCCCGTTTCGCCGGCGATCTCCAGGATGCCGTCGCCTCCCACTCCTCGATTCCGATCGCACAGCAGCCTGGCCCGCTCGGGCGACAATGCCAGGGGCCACCCGTCGCGCTCCACGATCAGGTAGTGGTTGCCGAGGCCCTGCCACTTCTCGAATCGCATCCGGTGGAGCTTACGTCTCGCCTCGCGGGACCGCCGCCACAGCTCGATCAGGCGTGGCAGCGCCTCGATGGCGGGGGCGTCGCCCAGGTCGAGTTCTTGGGCATGCGGCATGCGCCGGAGCCAGGCCAGCTGCCGCCGGGCCAGGCGGCGGGTACGGGCCGCCAGCCGATCTGCGAGCTCGTCCGCCGGCGCCTCGCCGGCGTCCAGCGCGGCCACCTCCCGCGCGCCGATGATCTGCAGCGGCTCGCGTCGTGCGTCGTCGTCGGCCAGCGCGGCCCGGAGCTCGCGCACCAGCCCATCGTCCAACTCGCGCCGGACCCGGTCGGCGATGCGCCGATCCAGGGCATCCCGCGGACGCGTGAGCGCGACGAGGAGGGTCGGCCGGCGCGTGGTCTCATCCCACAGGCGGTTCGCCTCGGCGCTCCCGCCGCCGCCGGCCCGCTCGAGCGCCCGGACCAGGCGCCGGGGGTTGCGGACGTCGACGGTGCGCGCGGCCTCGGGGTCGAGCTCGGCGAGCCGCGCGGCGGCTGCCACGGGGTCCTTCGCCACCTCCTCCTCGGCCCGGCGCCGCAGCTCGACGTCGGGTGGCCCGTCGAACGCCAGGTCCGCCAGGGCAGCCCGAAGGTAGAGGCCGGTCCCGCCGGCCACGATGGGCACACGCCTCCGGCGGAGGATGTCATCGACGGCGGCGTGCGCCCGGTGCGCGAACTCCCCGGCCGTCGACGCCTCGCTCAACGCCAGGTCGCCCACGAGGTGGTACGGCACCTCGCGCCGCTCGGCGGGCCCCGGAGCATCCGCGGCGATCTCGAGCCCCCGGTAGCGCTGAAACGGGTCGGTCACGACGATCTCGCCGTCGAGCGAGCGAGCCGCCGCGTGCGCCAGTGCGCTCTTCCCCGCCGCGGTGGGTCCGAACAGGGCAAGCACCTCGGGGGCGCCGCTCGACGCCTCTCCCTCAGGCGAGGGCCGCCACCTTGCTCTGACGGCCCCGCAGCGTCGTGCTCGTCGCCGAGTCGATCGTCACCGCCACCAGCGACCCGGGCTCCGCGGCGCCCTCGAAGTTGACCGTGATGTTGTGCTCCAGCCGACCGCGCAGCAGGTCGGGATCGGTGCGCGACGGCCCCTCCACCAGCACCTCGGCCTCGCGCCCCACGAAACGCTCCGCCCGCGCGCGTCCCGTCGCCTGGACCAGGTCGACCAAGCGGCCGATGCGCTCGCGCTTCACCTCGGCCGGGACGTCGTCGTCAAGGGTCTCGGCGGCCTCGGTCCCGGGCCGGGGCGAGTAGAGGAAGGTGTAGGCGCCGTCGTAGTCGGCCTCCTCCACGAGGCTCATGGTGTCTTCGAAGTCCTCGTCGGTCTCGCCGGGGAACCCCACGATCAGGTCGGTGGTCAGCGAGAGGTCGGGCATGGCGGCGCGCAGGCGCGTTACCAGGTCCAGATAACGCTCTCGGCTGTAGGTTCGCCTCATGGCCTTCAGGATGCGCGTGGATCCCGACTGCGCGGGAAGGTGGAGGTGCGCGCAGACCTCCGGGCACTCCGCCATCGCGGCGACCACGTCCTCGCGCATGTCCTTGGGATGGGGGCTCGTGTACCTCACCCGGGCGACGCCCTCCACGGCGGCCACCTCGCGGAGCAGCTCTGCGAAGGTCGCGCGCTCCTCGCGAGGCAGGTCACGCCCGTAGGAGTTCACGTTCTGTCCGAGCAGCGTCACCTCCCGCACACCGTCGGCGGCGACGCGACGCACCTCTCCGACCACATCCGCCGCCGGCCGGCTTCGCTCGCGCCCCCGGACCGAGGGCACGATGCAGTAGGTGCAGACGCAGTTGCATCCGGTCGAGATCTGCACCCAGGCCTGATGCGGTCGCTCGCGGCGCGCCGGCAGGTCGCTGCTGAAGGCGCCGTCCAGGCTGAAGGCCCCGACGGCCTCGATGCGCTCCCGGGCCACCAGCTCGCCGAGGCGCGTGAGCTCGCTGGGGCCGAAGGCCACATCCACGAACGGGAACTGCTCGAAGATCTGCTCCTTCTGGCTCTGCGCCCAGCACCCGCCCACCGCGACCACAACGTCCGGTCGCTCGCGCTTGAGGCGCTTCGCGTCGCCGAGGTTGCCGAGGAACCGGTCGTCGGCGCTCCCCCGGATGGTGCACGTGTTGAAGAGGATCAGGTCCGCGTCGTCGCGCTCGCCCGTCTGACTCCATCCCTGCGACTCGAGCAGGCCGCGCATGCGCTCGGAGTCGTGGTCGTTCATCTGGCAGCCGAAGGTGGTGAGGTGGTAACGCATTCGCAGCAGAGATCGTAGAGCACGCATGCGCCGAGAACCTCGATCCGAACCGGCCGGAGAGGGGGCCCGGTCGCTCGCGCCCCGCCACGTCTCGCGGCGCCTTCGTGGGTGACGGAAGGACGGTCGGCGCCGATCCGGCGACCAGCGCCGCGGCGATGGGGTCACGGTGGATCCTTATGCGTTCCCTTGGCGGTCGGGCCGCCCCCCGGCGGCCGGGAATCGATGGAAACGCGAGGCAGAGACTGACCGACGGCAGTTCTGCCGAGATTCGGGACGCCGGCCGAGCGCTGCGCCCGACCGGCGTCTCCGGACTACCCCGCCGTGACCGTGGCGTCCTCGTCGGCGGTGGCGGTCGCCTCCGCCTCGATGACCTCGCCGGTTTCCGGGTCGACCTCCAAGCCGCCGGTCAAGCCGGCGTCGCGGCGTATCTGCTGGTCGATCTGCTCGGCGATGTCCGGGTGCTCGCGCAGGAAGGCCCGCGCCGCGTTGCGGCCCTGGCCCAAGCGCTCATCGCCGTAGCTGAAGTAGGCGCCGCTCTTCTGCACCATGCCCCGCTCGACGCCGAGGTCGAGCAGGTTGCCCTCGTAGGAGATGCCCTCGCCGTAGATGATGTCGAACTCGGCCTGCTTGAACGGCGGCGCGACCTTGTTCTTGACGACCTTCACGCGGGCGCGGTTGCCGACGGCGTCGCTGCCCTCCTTGAGGGTCTCGATACGACGGATGTCGAGGCGTACGGACGAGTAGAACTTGAGCGCGCGGCCGCCGGGCGTCGTCTCCGGCGAGCCCAACAAGACGCCGATCTTCTCGCGCAGCTGGTTGGTGAACAGGCAGATGGTGCCCGCCCGGTTGAGCGTCCCGGCGAGCTTCCGCAGGGCCTGCGACATGAGGCGCGCCTGGAGGCCGACGTGGCTGTCGCCCATCTCGCCCTCGATCTCGGCCTTGGGCACCAGTGCCGCCACCGAGTCGATGGCCACCACGTCGAGCGCGGCGGACCGCACCAGTAGGTCGGCGATCTCGAGCGCCTGCTCGCCGTGGTCGGGCTGGGAGACGAGGAGCTCGTCGACATTGACCCCGATGCGCTTGGCGTAGGTGGGATCCATGGCGTGCTCGGCGTCGATGAACGCCGCGAGCCCGCCCTGCTTCTGGGCCTGTGCGATCACGTGGTAGAGCAGCGTCGTCTTACCGGAGCTCTCCGGGCCGAAGATCTCGACGATTCGTCCCCGCGGGATGCCGCCGATGCCGAGAGCGATGTCGAGCGCCAGCGCTCCCGTGGGCACCGCCTCGGTGTCGACCATGGCTCCCGCGTCGCCCATCCGCATGATGGACCCCTTGCCGAACTGGCGCTCGATCTGCGCGACGGCCGAGCCGAGTGCCTGATCCTTCTCCTTCTCCACCACGTTCCTCCTGCTCACGCCGGGGTCTCCAAGGCGACGGTGGCCACCGGCTCGAATCGGGGCGGCTCCGCCGTGCGCTGATGGGAGTCGTAGAGGGTGATGCCGGTGAAGGCGAACACCTGTTCCCACTGCACGTCCGGAAGGTTAGCGATCGGGCTCGGACGACCAAAGCGCACGAGGGTCACGTGGAGCCAGATGGGCCGCTCGAGCTCCGAGCCCCCCGAGACGTCGGCGATCTCGCCCACCGCCACGCGCAGGCGGTCGAGGACCGCGGCGTCGTCGGCTGACTCGAGCTCGATCTGGGCTGCGATGACGCTGGCGCGGCCGCCGGGGCGGGCGCGCAACGCATCGAGCCGCGCCGGAATCGTCGCGGACGGCGCCGACTGGGCCAGCTCGGTCGTGATCTCGGGGACCCTGGACGGGGTGACCCGGCCGAGGAAGCTGAGCGTGGCGTGGAGGTTCTCGGCCGGCACGGCGCGCCCCCCGTGCTCGCCCGCGAGCCGCTCGGCCAGCTCGCCGAGATGCCGGCGCAGGTTGTCCGGGAGGTCCAGCGCCACGAAGAGGC
The DNA here is from genome assembly GCA_029288175.1 of Miltoncostaea sp. Taxonomy (GTDB): domain Bacteria; phylum Actinomycetota; class Thermoleophilia; order Miltoncostaeales; family Miltoncostaeaceae; genus JARFPS01. The sequence goes on from JARFPS010000266.1 coordinate 6,509, forward strand.
GATTGTCGTCGCGAAGGGTGTCGGTCATGGGGTCCACGCTACCGGTCGCGGCGGCTGCCATGCACCCTCAGGGCGTGCCGGATCCGCGCTCTTTCCCACCAAGAAGCCGTGCCGCCGTCCCGCCGAGCGCGCGCCGCAGAAGCTGCAGGGACAGCGCCACCGAGCGCTCGCGAATGCGCTCCCGGGTTCCGCCCAGCCGCAGCTCCTCCACGACGGCCTCGCCGTCCGGGCCCGCGCAGGCGATGTAGACCAGGCCCACGGGCTTGTCCGGGGTGCCTCCGCCCGGCCCGGCGACGCCGGTCGTCGAGAGCCCCCAGTCCGCCCTCATCGCGGATCGCGCGCCGCGCGCCATGGCCTCGGCCACCTCGGGCGACACCGCGCCTCGCCGCTCGATCAGCCCGGCCTCCACCCCCAGCGCGTCGCGCTTCACGTCGTTGTCGTAGGCCACGACCCCGCCGCGGAAGATCTCGGAGGACCCGGCGCGGGACGTGAGGCGTGCCCCCAGGAGCCCGCCTGTGCAGGACTCGGCCGTGGCGAGGGTCTCGCGACGTTGCGCCAGGGCACGCGCGACCAGCTCGTCCAGGCCGCGGTCGTCGATGTCGTAGAGGTCGTCGCCGTAGCGCTCGCGGAGGGCGGCCAGGACCTCGTCGGATCCCTCGCCTCGCAGCGTGACCTCGAGCTCGCCGTCGCGGGCGCAGACCCCGAGCTCCACCTCCGCCATGACGGTCGGATCAACCTGTCGGATCGTCTCGACGAAGCTCGACTCGGGAACCCCGAACAGTCGGCCCACCCGCGGCGGCGCCTCCTCCCCGCCGAGCTCGCGGAGCGGGCCGCGCTCGAGGGCGCGCGACAGCATCGCGGCCAGCTCCCAGGGCGGGCCGGGCAGAACCACGACCCAGCTGCCGGACGGGGCGCGCAGCGCGGCGCCGGGGGCGGTGCCGATGGGTGGCAGGACGAGCGCGCCCTCGGGCAACGTGGACTGCTTGACGGCGGCGGCCCGCCGGGCGGCGTCGGTCGCGCGCACGCGCGCATTCCGGGCGCTCACCAGCTCGAGAGCCTCCGTGTTGAGCTCCAGCGGACGCCCGAGCGCCTGCGCGACACCGTCCATCGACAGGTCGTCGTCCGTGGGGCCGAGGCCACCCGTCGTCGCCACGATTCCGGCGCCCGAGGAGATCCCTGCCGTAACGGCCTCGGCGATGGCCGAGACGCCGTCGCCGACCACTCGGGCCTCGTCCACCCGGATGCCCCGCGGCTCGAGCGCGGCCGCGATCAGGGCGAGGTTGCGGTCGTGGATGCGCCCGCGAAGCACCTCGTCGCCCGTGACGACGACGAGCGCGCGCCGGGGGCGATCAGCCGAGGCGGCGCGCCTCGCTGCGCGTGATCAGGTACTGAGCGGTTCCGCCCTCGATGGCGACGGGCTCGCCTGCGACGGTCACCGCCAGCCCGTCCGTGTTCCCCGCGCTGATGTAGATGCCCTGCTTGACGCGGTAGACGAGACGGTCGCCGCTGGGGAGCAGCCCGTCGTACACAAGCTTTCCGTTCTGGTTCCGTCCCCGGACCTGCAGGTAGGAGCCCTCTGCCCCGGTTCCCGTCAGCACGATGGCGACGCGCTCGGGTGCCTCCACGGGCGTGGCGTCGGGCGCGGGCTCGGGCACCGGCTGGGTGGCGGGGGCGGCCGCGGGTGGAGCGGTGCTCACGACGGCGTCCGGGCCGTCGTCCTCGCCGATGCCGAGCCAGACCAGCAGCGCCACGGCCAGGACGCCGCCGATGGCCAGCCACAGGAGCTGCGCCTCGCTTCGCCGCCGGCGCGGCCGGCGTTGTGGTCGCGCCCGTCGGCGGGCCAGATCGGGCTCGCCCAGCTCGCTCAGGGAGCCGAAGCGCGACTCGTACTCGTCGATGATGAGCTGGCCGTCGAGATCGAGGTACTCGCCGTAGGTGCGCAGAAACCCGCGCACGTACGTGGGCGAGGGCATCAGATCGAACTGCTCCTCCTCCATCGCGCGCAGATACTTGGCACGGATCTTCGTCCCCGCTTCGCAGTCGAGGATATCGAGGCCCTTGCGCATGCGGGCCTCACGGAGTGAGTTGCCGATCTCGAACATGGCCGATGATCCCGCGACCGGTGGTCCCGGGCGCGGGCCACCCTAGCCGAGGGGCGTGGAGCTGTGCAAATCCCCCGGCTCGACCTCGCCCTCGAGGAGCTCGTCGGCGACGTCGGTTTCGGACTCCTCCGCACGTCCCAGCAGGCGTGGGAGATCGCCGGGTCCGACCAGGACCCGGCGCGGCTTGCTGCCCTCGTATCCCGAGACGACGCCCATGCGCTCGAGGGTGTCGACCAGGCGCCCGGCCCGGGCGTAGCCCACGCCGAGACGGCGCTGGAGCATCGACACCGACGCGGTGCCCTGGGCGACCACCAGCTCGACGGCCTCGGGGAGCATCGCGTCCGCTTCCTCCTCGTCCGCCTCGGCGTCGGGCTCCTCCTCGGGCCGCTCCAGCAGCTCCTCCCGGATCTCCGGACGGCCCTGGTCGCGCCACGCGTCGGCCAGATCGCGGATCTCCTCCTCCGACACGTAGGCGCCCTGGAGGCGCTGAAGGCGCGATGAGCCCACGGGCCGGAACAGCATGTCGCCCTGGCCCAGAAGGCTCTCGGCGCCGTTGGCGTCGAGGATGACCCGGGAGTCGACCTGGCTCGACACGGCGAACGCGATGCGCGAGGGCACGTTGGCCTTGATCATTCCGGTGATGACGTCGGCCGAGGGGCGCTGCGTGGCCAGGACGAGGTGGATGCCGACCGCCCGGCTCTTCTGGGCCAGCCGGATGATGCTGTCCTCGACCTCTGCCGGGGCGATCATCATCAGGTCCGCCAGCTCGTCGATGACCACCAGCATCGTGGGGATGGGCTTGTCTCCGGCGGCCTCGCGGATCACGTTCCAGTCCTTCAGGTTGCGGGCGCGCGCCATGCCCATCAGCTCGTAGCGGCTCTCCATCTCGCGGACCACGTTCGCCAGCACCGCGGCGGCGTCATTGGGGCGCGTCACGACCGGCGTGACAAGGTGCGGGAGGCTCTCGTAGTGATTCAGCTCGACCTTCTTGGGGTCGACCAGGATCATCTTCAGCTCGTCGGGGCTGGACCGCAGCAGGATCGAGGCCAGCAGGGCGTTGAGGCAGACGCTCTTGCCGGTTCCGGTGCTGCCCGCGATGAGCAGGTGCGGCATCCGCGTCAAGTCGACGTACACCGGCTTGCCACCGATGTCGAGTCCCAGCCAGGCCATGAGCGGGCCGGCGTCCTTCGGGAAGTCGCGGTAGATGTCGCCCAGCGTGACCAGGGCGGGCTCGGGGTTGGGAACCTCGACCCCCACCGCCTGCTTGCCGGGGATCGGCGCGATGATGCGCAGCTCGTCGCGCGCGGCCAGGGCGTAGGCCAGGTCGTCGCGCAGGGCGCTGATGCGCCCCACCTTGGTGCCGGGCTTGAGGCGCAGCTCGTAGCGGGTCACACGGGGGCCCCCGATGGCGTTGGCGACCTCGGCCTCGATGCCGAAGTGGCCGAGCGCCTCCTCGAGCTGACGGCTGGTGCTGGCGACCTGTGACGCCGAGATCTCGGCGGCCCCCGACGAGCGGCGCAGCAGCGACGTCGCCGGCGCGCGCCACTGCCCGTCCTGGGGCATCTCGCCGAAGGACTCCTGCACGGGCTCCGGCGCGGGGTCCGGCACGGAGTCAACCGCGGCCGGCTCCTCCTCGACCGAGGCGGCGGGGGTCTCCTCCTCGAGAGCCTGGTCCTGATCGTCCTCGCCCTCGGCCAGCGGGGGCAGCGTGTCCTCGGGCGCGAGGCGCGGATCGCGAAGCGCCGGTGAGGGCGGCAGATCGCCCGGCTCCTCGTAGATGTCGGGGAAGGCTCCGGCGCCGTCGACCAACGGTCGGTCGGGGGGCGCGGCCTTGCCCCCGCGAAGCGCGACGAGCGTGGGGGCCTCGATGGCGTCGACCCGGGCCTTCACCTCGTCGGTGATCCACGTGCTCTTTCGGAGGGCCGAGAGCGTGACCGTGGCGACCCCCTTGCCGACGTTGCGGCCGGCGCGTGCCGCGCCCCGCCCGGCCGTGGCGGCGTGGTCGCCCGAGCGGCGGAGGATGAGCCCGAGCGATGCCCCGGTGACCAGGATCAGGCCCACCACCAGGCCCAGGCCGACGAGCAGCGCGGTGCCGATCTCGCCCACCGTGCTGGCGGTCACAAAGTAGCCGAGCTCACCGAGATAGCCGCCTCGCTCCGGCATGACCGACGGGTCGAACCATTCGGTGCGCTCCGCGCCCGAGAGGCCGAAGGTGCCGGCGGCGAACGCCACCACCAGCGTCGCGCCCAGCACGCCCAGGCCCAGACGGAACGGCGGCGACGAGAGGGCCGGATGCCGCAGGATCAGCGCGAAGCCCGCCGCGACCAGGATCAGCGGCGCGAGCGCGACGCCCACCCCGACGACCCACCGGACGGCGGTCTCGAGACCGCCGCCGACGGGCCCCACGCTCAGCCCGAGGAACAGGGACGCCGCGAGGAACAGTCCGATGCCGACCAGCGCGAGGCCCACGACCTCGCGCCCCAAGGTGTTCTCGTCGCTCGCGCTGGAGCGCGACTTTCCGCGTCCGCCGCTCTTCGACCGGCGTGTCCGGCCGCCGGCAAGCTGGGTCCCCATACCGTCCTCCTGCGCGCGCGTCGGTCGGGAGATCCAACGTTCGCTCCCGGACTCGGGACTCCTGCCGTTCGCTAGGGTCCGGGACCCGGCGGCCGAGGGTCGCCCGACGACGTCCCGACGCCCACAGGAGGCGCAGCAGAGTGGCTCCCGCACCGCACCAGGTCACGGCCCAGCCCAAGCCGGACAAGATCCTCCAGCTCGACGGCATCTCGCCCGAGTCCGTCGAGGCACACTGGGGGCTCTACGAGGCCTACGTCAACAAGTACAACGAGGTCCAGCAGAAGCTGGCCGACGCCGATCGCGGATCCGCGAACCAGATCTTCTCGGACTATCGCGGCCTGCGCGAGATGCTCACCTTCGCCATCGGCGGCATCAAGAACCACGAGATCTACTTCGACAACCTCGGGCCGGGAGGCGGAGGCCCCGAGGGCGGCCTGGCCGACCAGATCAACGCCTCCTTCGGAAGCACCGACGCCATGATCACCGAGCTGAAGGCCGCGGGCATGGCCAGCCGCGGGTGGGCCTGGCTCGCCTGGGACTGGGACTGGCAGCGCCTCGACGTGTACCTCGGCGACGCCCAGAACACGTTCCCGGTGTGGAACGCGTCGCCCGTCATCGCTCTGGACGTCTACGAGCACAGCTACATCCGCGATTTCTCGACGGCTCGCCCGAAGTACATCGAGGCCTTCGTGGCCAATCTCGACTGGGCGGCCATCAACGCCCGCTTCGGCACGATCGAGAGCCTTCTCGGAAGCTGAGCCCCGGGCGCGCCACGTGAGCCTGGACGGAGCGCCGCGGTGATCAGTCCGGGAACGTGTCACCTGGGGCCGCTTGAGCTCCACTACCTGGAGGCGGGTGTCGGCGACCTCGTCATCTGCCTCCACGGCTTCCCCGACCACGCCCCGTCCTTCCGGCCGCTGCTCGAGGGCTTGGCCGCGGCGGGTTTCCGGGCCGTGGCGCCGTTCATGCGCGGGTATGCGCCCTCGACAGGCGCGGGCGGCGGCTTTGAGAGCGCCGCGCTCGCGGGTGATGTCATGGGGCTGGCCAATGCCCTGGGGGCGGGCGAAGACGTCGCGCTCGTCGGGCACGAGCGCGGCGCGCTCACGGCGCTCCACGCCGCCGTGCTGAATCCGGACCGCATCACCGCCGTGGTGACGCTGGGGACGCCACACGGAGCCGCGCAGCGCGAGGCGATCGAGACGAACCCCACCCAGCAGCGACGCTCCTGGTACGAGTTCTTCTTCCTCGCGGAGGGACTGCCGGAGCGGGTCGTTCCGGCCCAGAACTTCGCCTTCCTCGATCGCCTCCTGGCGGAGTGGTCGCCCTCGTCCCCCTTTCAGCCCGAGCAATGGATCGCGGTCAAGCGCACGTTGGGGGCCCACGGCGCGTTGCGGTCCGCGCTCGGCTACTACAGGGCGGCATGGGGCATCACGCCCGGCGACCCGGCCCTCCAGGCCTCGGCGGCCCGGGCGCACGACGACGTCCCGGTGCCGGCGCTGGCGATCTTCGGCGAGGCCGACGGCCGCTTCGGTCCCGAGGTGCACGAGTCCCAGATGGGGCACTTCTCGGGTCCGTTTCGCGCCGAGCGTCGCCGCGGTGTCGGCAACTGGCCCCACCTCGAGGAGCCGGACGAAACCCTCGAACTGATCACGCGGTTCCTGAGGGCGTGAGCCGCGTCGCTGCCGGAGGCTCCGGCACGGACGCGGCCTCGCAGGCTCGGAGCGGTGCGCGCCCGGGCGCTAGACCTCCAGAACGACCGGGAGCACCATCGGGCTCTGGCCCGTGCGCTCGCGCAGGACGCTGGCGACGGCGTCGTGGAGGCGTTGCTGCAGCACGCCCACCTCGGTGACCCTCATCTGGGACGACTCGTCCAGGCTCCCGCGAGCCGCCCGGCGCAGGTCTTCCAGCAGCTCACCGTCGCCCGGCGCGAACCCCCGCGAGACCACCTCGACCTCGTCGAGCGGCGCGCCGTCCTCCGCGCCGACCGAGGCCACGACGAGGACGATGCCGTCCTCGGCGAGGTGCCGTCGGTCGCGCAAGACCTCTTCGGCGACATCGTCCGCACCCTGGCGGTCGACGAAGGTCAGGCCCGTCTGGACCCGGTCGACGATCCCCCCGCCCTCGGCGTCGACCTCGAGCACGTCGCCGTTCTCCAAGATGTAGGTGCGCTCGGGGTCGACGCCCACGGTCGCCGCGAGGTCCGCGTGCGCGAACTGGTGGCGCGGCTCGCCGTGGATCGGGGCGAAGTGGGTGGGCCGCATCAGTTCCAGCATCAGCAGGAGGTCGCCGGAGGAGCCGTGGCCCGAGGCGTGGATCGACGGCTCCTCGTTCTCGGTGATCACGGTCGCGCGAAGGCGCGAGAGGCGGTTGATGGTGTCGTTGACCGCCAACTCGTTGCCCGGGACGGTGCTCGAGCTGAAGACCACCGTGTCGCCGGCGGTGATCGTGACCTGAGGGTGCTCGCCGCGGGCCATGCGCGACAGGGCCGCCAGCGGCTCGCCCTGACTCCCCGTGCACATGATCACCTGCTCGTCGAGCGGCAGGGCCGACAGCTCGCGCGGCTTGGTGAGGATGTCGCCCGGCACGGTGAGGATGCCCAGGTTGCGGGCGATGCCCGCGTTGCGGTTCAGCGAGCGCCCGACCAGCGCCACGGATCGACCGTCGTGGTAGGCGGCGTCGAGCAACTGCTGCACGCGGTGGATGTGCGACGAGAAGGTGGTGACCAGGACTCGTCCCGGTGCTCGCGCGAAGACCCGCGCAAGCGCCTCGCCGACGTTGCTCTCGGCCGGCACCGGGGCCGTTTCGTGCGCGTTGGTCGAGTCGGCCAGCAGCAACGCCACCCCCTCCTCGCCCAGGCGGGCCAGCCCGGCGAGATCGGTGCGGGTGGCGGAGGGAACCGGCTTGGGGTCGATCCGGAAGTCGCCGGTGTGGACGACATGGCCCAGGGGCGTCTCGAGAGCCACCGCCATGCACTCCGGGATGCTGTGGGTCAGCGCGACGAACCTCGCCCTGAAGGGGCCGATCTCGTACCGGCGCCCTCCGGGCTCCACGTCGATCAGGTCGACGCGATCGAGCAAGCCGTGCTCGTCGAGCTTGCTCCGCACCAGACCGAGCGTGAACTTGGCGCTGAACACCGGGATGCCACCGATCTTGCGCACGAGATACGGCAGGGCGCCGATGTGGTCCTCGTGGCCGTGGGTGAGGATGACCGCCTCCAGGCGGTCGCGGTTCTCCTCGACGTACTCGAAGTCGGGCAGCACCAGGTCGACGCCCGGCTGCTCGTTGCGCGGGAAGGTCACCCCGCAGTCGATGATGACCATTCGGTCGTCCATCTCGACCACGTACATGTTTTTGCCGATCTCGCCCGTACCGCCGAGCGGGATCACCCGTACGCCACCGGTCATCGCCGGCCCCCTTTCTGTGGGCTCACGCGGTGGCGAGCAGGTTCTGTGCGTCGAGCGCCGTGCGGACGATCTCGCGCTGTACCGGCGTGGCGGGCACCATCGGCAGCCGCATGTGGTCCGCTGGGATCAGGCCGAGCATGGCGCAGGCGGCCTTGACCGGGATGGGATTGGTGGTGATGAACAGGCCGGCGTAGAGATCCTCAAGCGAGGCGTCGATCTTGCGCGCCTCGTCCAGGTTGCCCGCCTTCGCGGCCGCGACCAGCGACTGCATCCGCTCCCCCGCCAGGTGCGAGGTGACCGAGATGACCCCCTCGCCACCCATCTCGAGCACCGGCAGCAGCATGTCGTCATTGCCGGCCCAGACCGTCAGCCGTCCGGCCTCGACCGTGGCCCGGCACTCGTCCAGGTCGGGGTTGGCCTGCTTGACGCCGATCACCGCCTCCATCTCGGCCAGCTCGTCGAGCAGATCGGGCTCCATGTTGACGGTGGTCCGGCTGGGGATGTTGTAGAGCACGATCGGCAGGCCGACCTCCGCGACCGCTCCGACGTGCCCGACGACGCCCTCGCGGTTGGGCCGGTTGTAGTACGGCGTCACCACGAGCGCCGAGTCGACCCCGACCTCCGCCGCGCGCCGCGTCAGCTCGACGGAGTGGGCCGTGTCGTTGCTGCCGGTGCCCGCCATGATCGGCGCGCCTCCGTCGGCGACGCGCACGGCGGCGGCGAAGAGATCGAGCTTCTCACGATCGTCGAGCGTGGAGGCCTCGCCCGTCGTGCCCGCCACGACGAGCCCGTCGGACCCGTTCTCGAGCAGGTGGGCGGCGAGCCGCTCGAACGACGGGAGGTCGAGTGAGCCGTCCGAGTGGAACGGCGTGACCATCGCCGTGAGGATGCCCCCGCGCACACGGCGAGTATAGACGTCCCCCCGCCCGTCCCCGCCGGCGGGAGTCGGCGGCCGGGAGGAGCGCTAGCCCGAGGCGGGCGACGCGCAGACGACCCAGATCTCGTGCGGAATGGTGTTCGACACCAGCGGCCGCACCTGCACCTGCCAGCCGGTGGGCTCGTCGGCGCCGTTCTTGGTGGGCAGCGACGCGACGATCTCGCCGCGCGAGAGGTCGAGCGATCGGGCGCCGCCGCCGGTCGCGAAGGCGCCGGACTCGCTGCAGTTGTAGACGGTCGAGAACACCTGGCCGCTGTTCGCGAAGGGCGAGGCCGAGTGGGTCTCGACCGTGAAATCGAGGCCGGTCCCGCCGGCACCTCCGCCACCGGGAGGGCCGGCGGGCCCCTGGGGTCCCTGGGGCCCCGCGGGGCCCTGTGCCCCGGTCGCCCCGGTGTCGCCCT
>JARFPS010000032.1 GCA_029288175.1 Miltoncostaea sp.
CTCGTCGAGCCCGTCGTCGCCGTCATCGCTCCCGCCGCGGGCTCGAAACCGCCGGTACGGCTTGTCGGAGCCGCTCATCGGCGGCGGATGGTAGCGTCAGCCTCCGGCTGTACTGAGCGGGCCGGGCACGGAGGTCCCATGGGGCGCGAGACGGGCATCCTGGTGGTCGTCGCGACGCCCATCGGCAACCTGGACGACCTGAGCCCGCGGGCCGCCGAGGCCCTGCGGACGGCCGACGTCGTGGCCTGCGAGGACACCCGCCGCACGGCCGGCCTGTTGCGCCACGCGGGCTCCCGGGCGCCCATGGTGCCCACGCACGAGCACAACGAGGCCGGGCGCGCGGCCAACCTGGTGGAGCGGGTGCGCCGGGGCGAGGTGGTCGCGCTGGTGAGCGACGCGGGCCTGCCGGGAGTGAGCGACCCGGGACGGGCGGTGGTCGACGCGATGCACGCCGCGGGGCTGCCCGTGTCCGTGCTGCCCGGGCCGAGCGCCGCGGCGGCGGCGCTGGTGGCGTCGGGCTTCGCCGTGGAGCCGCACCGCTTCGTGGGCTTTCCCCCCGCCAAGGGGGCGGCGCGGGCCCGGGCGGTCGAGGATCTGCTGGCCTCCACCGTCACGACCGTGGCGTTCGAGAGCCCGCGGCGACTGCCCGACCTGCTCGCGCGCATCGCCGACGCCGAGCCCGGCCGTGAGCTGCTGGTGGGGCGCGAGCTGACCAAGCTCCACGAGGAGGTCGTGCGCGGACCCGCGGGTGAGCTGGCCCTCCGGTTCGCCGGGCCCCCCAAGGGCGAGGTGACCGTGGTGGTGTCGCCGGCGCCGGCGGCGGGTGACGACGACGGCCTGGCCGACGCGGTCGAGGCGTTGCTCGATGCCGGCCTCAGCCCGTCCTCCACGGCCGACGCCGTGGCGGCGCTCGGGATCGGCCGCCGGAACGCCGCCTACCGGGCCGCTCTGGCGGCCGAGGCGAGCCGCAGCGACAGGTAGGGCACCCGGATCGGCAGGTCCTCGGGTGCGCCGCTGGCCAGGGCGACCAGCTTCGACCAGTCGCCGGTGACCATGGCCCGGGCGAGTCCCTCCTCGACCGGCGCGAGCCAGATGCGCCGCCCGCCCACCTCCATCGAGGTGGCCCAGGTCCGCTGCAGCGGGAAGTCGGGACCCAGCTGGCCGCCGGGTCCGCTCACCTCCAGGTTCGCCGTCAGGTCGACGGCCACTCCGGAGATCTCTCCCTCCGCCCGCAGGGAGTGCCCCGCGCCGGTGTCGTCGTCGCGCAGGGGGAGGCCGAGGGCCTCGGCCGCGGCCTCGATCCCGTGGGGCGAGACCTCGACGTCCAGGTCGTCGGGCTCGACGTCCCAGCCCGCCAGCTTGCGCGCCGTGCTGCCGGCCAGCAGCCACTCCGCCAGGGTGTCGTCCAGCGTCGCGGCGAGCGTCTGCAGCGCGAGGGCGTACTGGGGACGGAGCGCGGACGGCATCGGACGTTCCTAGACTGTGGGCATGGCAGACGGGCGCTTCTATCTCACCACGCCGATCTACTACGTGAACGCGGAGCCTCACATCGGCCACGCGTACACCACGATCATGGCGGATGTCGTGGCCCGGCACCGGCGCCAACGGGGCGACGACGTCTTCTTCCTCACCGGCACCGACGAGCACGGTGACAAGATCGCGCGCTCCGCCGAGGAGTCGGGGCGCTCTCCCCGGGAACACGCCGACGAGCTGTCGGGCCGGTTCCGGGAGCTGGGATCGACCCTCAACGCCTCGCACGACTTCTTCATCCGGACCACCGACAAGGAACACATCGCCGGCGTCTCGGCCGTGCTGCAGACGCTGCACGAGCGCGGCGACATCTACCGCGACACCTACGGGGGCTGGTACTGCACGGCGTGCGAGGCCTTCTATCGCGAGGACGAGCTCGGCGAAGGTCGCGCGTGTCCCATCCACGGAACGCCCGTGGAGTGGATCGAGGAGGAGAACTGGTTCTTCCGGCTCTCGGCCTACCGCGACCGCCTGCTGGCGCTCTACGACGATCAGCCGGAGTTCGTGCGGCCCCGGGCCCGCTACAACGAGGCCCGGCGCATGATCGAGGACGGCTTGGAGGACCTGTCCATCTCGCGCGCCAACGTGTCGTGGGGGGTCCCGGTGCCCTGGGATCCCGAGCAGGTGGTCTACGTCTGGTTCGACGCGCTGCTCAACTACTACACCGCCCTGGGCTACGCGCCGGGCGACGAGCTGGCGCGTTTCTGGCCGCCGGATCTGCAGCTGATGGCGAAGGACATCCTGAAGTTCCACGGCGTCATCTGGCCGGCCATGCTCATGGGGGCGAGCCTGGAGTTGCCGCGCGGCCTGTTCGTGCACGGCTACGTGCTGAAGGGCGGCGAGCGGATGAGCAAGACCACCGGCAACGTGGTCGACCCGTTCCCCTTCATCGAGGAGTACGGGCTCGACGCGCTGCGCTACTACCTGGTCCGCGAGATCCGCTTCGGTGAGGACGGCACCTTCACGGCCGAGGGCTTCGACGCGCGGTACCACAGCGAGCTGGCCAACGAGCTCGGCAACCTGCTCAACCGCACCGTCAGCATGATCGACCGCTATCGCGGCGGCCAGGTGCCGCTGGACGCCGGCGGAGACGAGGCCCTGGCGTTCGAGATCAACGGCCAGGTCGATGCCGTGGCCGGCCACTACGACGCGCTCGACCTGAGCCGTGCCGCCGAGGAGATCTGGGTCGTCGTCCGCCGGCTCAACCGCCTGGTCGAGGAGCGGGCTCCCTGGACGCTGGCGAAGAACTGCGATGCCGTCGGTGAGCTCGACCAGGTGCTGGCCAGCCTGGCCGAGGGGCTCCGCGCGGTGGCCGTGCTGCTGTGGCCGATCATCCCGGGCTCGGCCGAGCGGATTCTGGAGAGCCTCGGGCAGCCCACCGACCAGGTGGGCCTCGACCGGGCCCGCTGGGGCCAGGGCGTGGCGCAGGCCGCCGTGCAGAAGGCCGGTCCGCTGTTTCCGCGCGTCGAGGTGCCGGCGTAGTCGACTCCCACGCCCATCTCGAGTCGTGCGAGGCATCGGTGGACGACCTGCTGGCCGAGGCGCGCGAGGCCGGCGTCGAGCGGGTGGTCACCATCGGCGTGGGGCGCGAGTCGTCCGAGCGCGCGGTCGCCCTCAGCGAGCAGCACGAGGGCGTGTTCTGCGCCGTCGGTATCCATCCCCACGACGCCGGTGGCTACACGCCCGCCGACGACGCCTGGATTGCCGAGCTGGGGGCTCATCCCCGCTGCGTGGCGGTGGGCGAGTGCGGCCTCGACTTCTTTCGCGAGCACGCCGCTCCCGAAGCCCAGCGCCGGGCGTTCGAGGCGCAGATCGGCATCGCGCGCGAGCTGGGCAAGCCGGTGGTCATCCACAGCCGCGACGCCGAGCAGGAGACCCTCGACATCCTGGCGCGCGAGGCCGCCGGGCATCCCGTCGTGCTGCACTGCTTCTCGATGCCCGAGCGCCTCGACGAGGTCGCCGAGCGCGGCTACTGGACCAGCTTCGCCGGCCAGGTCACCTACAGGTCGGCGGCCGACCTTCAGGACGCGGCGCGGCGCGCCCCCCTTGAACGGCTGCTGGTCGAGACCGACAGCCCCTACCTGAGCCCCGTGCCGCGCCGAGGGCGGCCCAACCGGCCGGCGAACGTGGCCCACACCCTGGCCTTCGTCGCAGGGCTGCGCGGCATGGCGGTCGAGGAGCTCGATCGGATCACCACGGCGAACACGGAACGTGTCTTCGCCCTCTGAGACCGCGCCGGAGCGTGTGCTGGCGGCCCGCCTGGCCGCGGCCCACGGCATCACCCCCAACCGGCGCTTGGGCCAGCACTTCCTGCTCGACGAGAACCTGGTCGACGTCTCGGTGCGCGAGGCGGCGGTCGGCTCGGAGGACGTGGTCTTCGAGGTGGGCGCCGGGCTGGGCGTCCTGACCGCCGCCCTCGCGCGCTCGTCGCGCCTCGTGCACGCCGTCGAGATCGACCGCGGCCTCGCGCCGGCGCTGGAGGAGGCGCTGGCGGGGCTGGACAACGTGCGCGTGCATTGGGGCGACGCGATGAAGCTCGACTGGTCCGCGCTCGATCCACCGCCCACGCGGCTCGTGGCCAACCTGCCTTACGACATCGCCACGCCGGTGGTCGTCGAGTCCGTGATGCGACTGCCCACCGTAGAGCGCTGGTCGGTTCTGGTGCAGCGCGAGGTGGCCGACCGGTGGCTGGCCGAGCCCGGCACACGGGAGTACGGCGCCGCATCGGTGGTGTTGCAGCTGGCGACCGAGTCCACCTTCCGCCGGGCCGTGGGGCGGGAGGTCTTCAGCCCTCGGCCGCGGGTCGACTCGGCCCTGGTGGCGCTTCGGCGCCGTCCGGAGCCCCCCGACCCGGCGGTGCGCGCCCTCGCCCGCGCGGCGTTCGCCACCCGGCGAAAGACGCTGCGCAACTCGCTGGTGGCGGCGGGGGCCGACGGCGGGCGCGTGGTGGCCGAGCTGGAGGCGATGGGCATCGGTGCGAGCGCCCGCCCGGCGGAGCTGACCCCGTCGGACTATCGCGAGCTCGCGGAGCGACTGTCGTGGACGATCTGACGGTCCGGGCGCGACCCAAGATCAACCTGCGCTTGGCCGTGGCGCCGGTGGGCGACGACGGCTACCACCCGGTCCGCTCGCTCATGGTGGAGCTGGACGGCCCGGTGGACACCGTCCGCGTGCGCCGCGCGAGCTCGCGGTCGGTCGCCTCGCCCGAGGCCCCCGGCCGCGACAACCTCTGCTGGGCGGCCCTCGACGCCCTGGAGCGGCGGGTCGGTCGCGAGCTGCCGGCCGCGGTCGAGATCGAGAAGGGCATCCCGTCGCAGGCGGGGCTGGGCGGGGGCTCGGCGGACGCTGCGGCGGCGCTGCGGGCCGTGGACCGGCTGTTCGGGCTGGGCCTTGCGGGCGAGGAACTCGAGTCCGTGGCCGCGGAGGTCGGCTCCGACGTGCCGTTCTTCGTGCGCGGCGGCGCGCGGTGGGCCACCGGTCGCGGCGAGCGGCTGGCACCGGCCCATGCTCCGCGCTTCGCCGTCGCCATCGTCCGTCCGGACGCGCGGCTCAGCACGCCCGCCGTCTATCGCGCCTTCGATCGCATGGCCCCGCCGGCCGACCACACACCGGGCGATGCGCCCGATATGCCCGCGCTGGCCGCATGGGCGCGGAACGACCTGTGGCCGCCCGCACTGGCCCTGAGCCCGGGCCTGGGGGCCGCCGCGCGCGCTCTCACGGGCGCCGGCGCCCGCGCTGCGCTGCTGTGCGGAAGCGGCTCGTGCGTGGCCGGCCTGGCCGACGATGTGGCCCACGCCGAGCGGATCGTCGCCGGGCTGGAGGGTGTTAAGGCCTGGGTAGCCCGGCCGCACGTGCGGACCGAAGAGGACGGCGGCGTCCTAGGATCTGGGGCATGACGGAGATTCCGCTGGTCATCGAGGAGAGACCCAAGGGGGTCAAGGGCTGGTTCCGGCAGCTGCTGAAGGGCCGACGCCTGCTGCTGGCCGGCATTCTCGCCCTGCTCGAGGTCATCGCCATCATCATCTGGCGCCCCGGCGTGCTGATCGCGGTCATCGGGGCCATCCTGGTGCTGTCGTTGGCCGTCATCGTGGCCATCCGCATCAAGCCGGGCTTCTGGCGCGACGTGCTGTGGATCGTCGCCGGCGCTCAGGCCATGATCGTCACGCCGATCGTGCTGGTGGGGGCCTCGCTGCTGCTCGGCATCCTCATCGCCGGTGTCCTCATCGTGGGCATCATCGCCCTGGCGCTCCGCATGAAGTGGTAGCGACGGACGTCCCCGGCTGAGCGGTTCCGGCTAGACCCCCGGGGGCCCGAACCGCCAGCCTCGGTCGACCAGGCAGATCAGCATGTCGACCACGAGGCCCTCGAAGCGTCCCGCCTCGTAGGAGATGGTGCGCTCTGCCTCGATGAGGCGCCGCAGTCGGTGGGAGCGCATCGCGCGCTGGCGATCGTTGTGCGCGCGAGCCATCCACGCGTGGGAGCGGGCGAGCTCGTTCCGGCAGCCGCCGAGCCGTGCCAGGTCGCGCCTCAATGCGCGCTGGCTGGCGTTCACGCGCTTCGTCGCGCGAGCGTGGTCGCGCAGGGCGCGGCGCGCGCGGGCGCTGTCGTGGGGCGCCTCGACCCAGCGCTCGACCGCGCGATCCGCCTGGAGCAGCGCGGTCTCCATGGTGGGCGCGTACCTCAGCAGGTAGGCGCTCACCGCCTGTCCGTCCAGCGCTCGCGGGCTCGGTGCCTTGACGGGGCCGCTCGCGGCGGCCGCGCCGGACGTCGCGAGCAGGATCACCATCGCGACCGCTGCGATCCTCATCGAGCCTCCACTGTTCTCGTCCGGCCCGCCCGCGCTCGGTCGCGACCCGTTGCTCCGTGCAACCTAGGGGTGGCCTCGCTCGGCCGAACCGGCGAAACACCGCCGCTCGCGGCGGGCGAACCGAAGCCGGCGACCGGGAGGGCCGCGCCCGTGCTGCGCTACGCCGCGGTGCCGATGGCACGGGCGTGCACCTAGCCTCGCCCCATCGGATCCGCGCCCCGCGGGTGCGGCTCGCGGAATGGGAGGGACGAGATGAAGGTGCGTGACGTGATGGCGACGCCGGTGGTGGCCGCCGAGCGTGGTGAGTCGATCGCGACGGTCGCCGCGAAGATGGCCACGGCCGACTGCGGGTTCATCCCGGTCGTCGAGGGAGGCGACGTGGTGGGGGTGGTGACCGACCGCGACATCGCGATCCGGGCGGTCGCCGAGGGCACCGGGCCCTCGGCCGGCTCGCCGGTGGGGGAGATCATGAGCGGGTCGGTCCACAGCGTCGATGCCGACGCCGAGATCGAGGCCGCCGCCCACCTCATGGCCGAGCACGCCGTGCGGCGGCTGCCGGTGATGGAGGCCGGCGCGCTCGCCGGGGTCCTGAGCTACGGGCACCTCGAGCAGCTCCTGCACGCCGAGGGCGCCGCCGCGGCCGAGGCCACGCTGGGGGTCACCCAGGGGGCGTGACGCCGCGGCCCGGCGAACGGAGATGCCGGCCCCTCGAGCGCGGAGCTCCAGGGGCCGGCAGACCCCCCTCGCTACGCGGTCGAGGGCTCCGGGTCGCGCGGCGGCTCGGTCTCGTCGAAGCCGAACCGGTCGTGGAAGCGGCGCAGCGGCCCGGGGGCCCACCAGTTCCACTTGCCCATCAGCGCCATCAGCGAGGGCACCAGCAGGGCCCTGACGATGGTGGCGTCGATCAGCACGGCGAGCGCGGTGCCCACCCCGAGCTCCTTGATCAGGATGATCCCGGAGGTGGCGAAGGCCCCGATCGCGACGGCGAACAGCAGGGCGGCCGCGGTGACGATCCGGCCGGTCCGCTGCAGGCCGATGGCCACGGCGTCGGTCTCGCCGGCGCCGTTGTCGCGCGCCTCCTTGATGCGGCTCAGCAGGAACACCGCGTAGTCGGTGCTCAGGCCGAAGACGATCGCCCCCAGCAGGATCGGCTGGGTCATGTCGAGCGCGCCCCGGCTGTCGTAGCCCAGCAGCGTCTCGAACCGGCCGTCCTGGAAGATGAGCACCAGCAACCCGAGCGTCGCGCCCAGGGTGAGGATGTTCATGATCACGGCCTTGATGGGCAGGATGACCGAGCCGGTCATCATGAACAGCGCCACGATGGTGACCACCACGATGATCGCGATCGCGATCGGCAGGTGGGCCTCGAGGCTGCCCTGCTCGTCGAGGAAGCCCGCGGTGAAGCCACCGATCTGGACCGGCACCGGAGCCTGCGTCGCGGCCACGTCGTCGACCAACGTGGTGGCCGCGTCATCCAGCGGCTGGCCGGTGGGCAGGACCTGAATGCGCCAGACGCCCTGTTCCTCGGAGATGACCTCGGGCGGGATGATCGCCGAGGCACCTGGAAGCCCGCCGAGCTCGTCGGCATAGGCGGTCAGCTCGGCGCGCGAGTCGGGGTCGGCCGGCGCGTCGGCCAGCACGATGATCGGGGTGCTGCGGTCCTCGGGGAACTCGGCCGCCAGCGTGTCGCTGACCTCGCGGGCGCTCGCCGAGGTCGGGAGGATGTTGGCGTCGCCCGCCGTGAAGTTGATGCCGAACGCCGGGAGGGCGAGCAGGATCATCCCCGCGGCGGTGACGATGGCGATGATGCCGGGCCGCTTGGCGATGCCGTGCGACAGCCGGTACCAGAAGCCCTTCTCCAGGGGCTTGTCCGCATCCTCTGAGTGCCGCTTGAGGAACGCGGGCGACAGGCTGTTCACCCGCGCGCCCAGCAGCGCCAGCACGGCCGGCAACAGCACCACCGAGGTCGCCAGCGCGACGCCGGCCGCCACCACGCCGCCGATGCCCATCGAGAACAGGAAGTTCTGAGGGAAGACCATCAGGCCCGCCAGCGCCGCGGCCACGGTGATGGCGCTGAACACCACGCTCTTTCCGGCGGTGCGCAACGTCGTCAGCAGGGCCTTCACGCCGGGGCCCTGCGCGGCGATCTCCTCGCGATAGCGCGAGACGATGAGAAGGCTGTAGTCGATCGACAGCCCCAGGCCCAAACCGATGATCAGGTTGAGCGCGAAGATCGAGATGGTCGTGGCCTGGTTGATCAGGCCGATGACCAGGAACGAGCCGAAGATGGTGAAGACGCCGACCATCACCGGCATCAGCGCGGCGATCAGCCCGCGGAAGACCCACAGCGACAGCAGCAGGATGATCGGGAAGGCGATCAGCTCCGCGCGCGTGAGATCGCTCTCGATGATCTCGCTGGCCTGCTGGAAGGTCGTGGTGGTGCCGCCGATGAGGATGCCCTCCTCGCCCTCGAACTCGTCGACGATCCTGGCCGCCGCCTCGTCGGCGGCGTCGTCGCTGATGGGGCGGAACGACGCGATCAGGTAGGTGTCCGTCCCGTCCGTCGAGACCAGGGCCTCGCCGCCCGGATCGAGGGCGGTCTGGACCGCGGCCACGTCCTCGTCGCCGGCGAGCCTCGCCCGGACCTCCTCGATGCGGGCGGTCCCCGCCGCGCCCGCGATGGGCTCATCGGTCTCGATCAGCGCGATGACCGAGGCCTCGGGGGTCACTCCGGTGAGGTCCTCCAACCGCTCGGAGACGGCGAACGCCTCGGTGTCGGGATCGACGAACCCCCCGGCGTTCAGCTGGCTGCTGAGCGATCCACCGACCACCACCGACACGAGCAGGAACGCGACGGCCACGCCGACGACGAGCCAGGAGCGTCGCGAGGTGAGGTTGACGAGACGTTGCACGGTGTCCTCCTTGGGGGAGAGTCCTCGGTTGTGCCAAGGCTCGGCGACCTCCGGGTGACCGCACAACCACCCGCCCGAGAATCACCCCGGGTGATTCTCGCCTAGATGATGCCGAGCTCCCTGCCCCGGGAGACGGCCTCGGCGCGGTCGGAGACTCCGAGCTTGCGGTAGATCGACCGCACCTGCGTCTTGATGGTGTTGTGGCTCACGAAGATCGAGTCGGCGATCTCGCGCAGGGAGCCGTCGCCGGTCAGCAGTCGCAGCACGGCGCGCTCGCGGTCCGAGAGCTCGTCGCCCCGCTCGGGCCGCGCGCGGCGGGGCGTGATGCGCGCGAGCTCGTCCTCCACCTGTCCGCGCACGTCCTCGAACCATCCGGGCGCCCGGCCGAGGCCCGCCATCAGGGCCTCCGCCCGAGCAAGACCGGCCCTCGCGACCTCCGCGTCGCCGGCGCGGGCGGCCGCAAGGGCCCGTTGCAGATGCGCACCGGCCCGCGGGCTCGGTGCCGAGCCGCGCTCCACCAGCTCGATGCCGCGCTCGGTCATGGCCAGGCCGCGGTCGTGCTCTCCGCGCTCGATCAGCACCCTGCCCATCACCAGGTGCGCCTGGCCGCCGTGCGGGAACTCGGCGTGCCTCTCGCTCTCGGCGAGCTCGATGGCGCGCGCGGCGAGCTCGGCCGCGCCGTCCACGTCGCCGGTGGTGATGCGGCACTCGGCCATGGCGCTCAACGAGATGAGGGCGGGGATCGTCCACGCAGAGTCGGCCGTCATCTCGACGACCTCGCCGAACATCCGCTCCGCCTCGGCGACCCGCAGCAGCGCCTGCAGCGCGAAGGCGTGGCCCATCAGGGCCACGGCCCGCCACTCGGCGGTCCCGGTCTCGAGCTCCACGGCCCGTCGCGTCAGCGCCTCGGCGCTCGCCGGATCGCCCCGGAACATCGCCACGTAGCCCGCGGCGCTCACCCGCGCCGACTCGCAGGACGCGGCGCCGCTGGCCGGGTCAGAGACGTCGCCCGCGGCGTCGGCGGCGGCGATCCAGCGCTCGGCCACCTCGACCCGTCCCAGGCTGATCGCGATCCACGCCCCTGCCAGACACAGGCGCACGTCCGCCTCGCGGACGGTGTCGGGCAGCATCGACAGCCATCGATCGGCGTCGACCAGCCACCCCTCGCGCCGCATGTGGCCCCAGTTGCGGGCGACCAGCTCGGAGGCGTCCTCGGTCGCCCCGCCCGCCACCAGGTGGCGGAGGGCCTCGTCGACCAGGCCTTGCTCCGCGAACCACCACCCGGCGCGCCGGTGCAGTTCGGCCACCTCGTCCTCGGGCACCTCGCGCTCGCGCTCGGCGGCCAGGAGGTCGCGGAACAGGTGGTGGTAGCGGTACCAGCGCCGGCGCTCGTCGAGCGGGACCAGGAAGAGATTGCTGCGCTCCAGCGCGGCGAGCAGCCGCTCCCCGTCCTCGCGCCCCAGGGCGGCGTCGGTGAGCGGGGCGCAGAAGCGCTCGAACGCCGAGGTGCGCACCAGATAGTCGCGCAGGTCGGCGTCCAGGCCCGACAGCGCCTCCTCGCCCAGGTAGTCGACGATCTGACGGTGGTCGCCGCCGAAGGTCTCAAGGAAGTCCCCGGGGTCGGGCCGATCGCGCAGCGACAGCCCGGCCAGGTACAGGCCGGCGCCCCAGCCCTCCGTGCGCTCCAGCAGGCGCTCCACGGCGCCGGTGCCCAGGTCCACTCCGATGCCGCCCATCATGGCTCCGGCCTCGTGTGCCTCGAACCTCAGATCGGTCGGCCCGACCTCACCCAGCCTGCCGCGGGCGCGCAGCCGGGGCAGGGGGAGGGGCGGCGCGTGCCGGCTCACCACGACCACGCGCAGGCCGCCCTCCAGGTGATCGAGCAGGAACTCCAGGGAGTCGTGCACTCCCTGGTGGTCGATGACGTGGTAGTCGTCGAACACCAGCACGACGGTCTCCTCGAAGGCGTCGATCTGGTTGAGCAACGCGGGAAGCACCGACTCCCTGGGGTCCAGGCCGGACAGGCGC
>JARFPS010000290.1 GCA_029288175.1 Miltoncostaea sp.
GGCCCAGGCCGTGGCGGCGCGCTCCTATGCGCTGGCGACCCGGCGCAGGGGGCAGGACTTCGACGCCTATGACGACGTGCGAAGCCAGGTCTACGGCGGCATGGCGGCCGAGGACCGACGCACCGACCGCGCCATCGCGGCCACACGCGGCCGGGTCGTCACCCACTCCGGCCGGGTGGCCACGACGTTCTTCTTCTCCACCTCCGGGGGGCGCACCGAGGACGCGGGCAACGTCTTCGGCTCCTCTGCGCCCTACCTGCGCAGCGTGGCCGACCCCTTCGATCGCGGATCGCCGTACCACCGCTGGCCGGACCCGCCGACCTTCACCGACGATGAGCTCGGCCGTGCCCTGGCCCTCGGCTCCCCCGTGGCGGCCCTGCGGGTCCTGTCGCGCGGCAGGTCCCCCCGTGTGATCGAAGCGCTCGTCGTGACACGCTCGGGCGCGCGGCACCGGCGCAGTGGCGCAGAGCTCAGGAGGGCGCTCGGACTGCGCGATACGTGGTTCACCGTCGTGCGAACCACAGAAGGGAACACCGCGTGATCCGACGTCTGGTCGGGACGGCCCTCGCCGCCGGAGCCCTGGTGACCACCGCCCCCCTCGCCGCGGCCGCCGACCCCATCCTGCCGCTCTCGGAGGTGCGGACGGGCATGGTGGGCGAGGCCCGCACCGTCGTCACCGGGACGACCATCGAGCGCTTCCCCGTGCGCGTGCTCGGCGTGCAGCGCCTGGGCGCCACGCCGGGCGGCACGCTCATCCTGGTGCGCGCCGAGGGTCCTCTGATCACCCCCATCGGGGTGGCCGAGGGCATGAGCGGCTCGCCGGTCTACATCACCGGCCCGGACGGGGTGCAGCGCGTCATCGGCGCCATCGCCTTCGGGACGGGTGACGAGGGTGGCCTGGTGGTCGGCGTCACGCCCATCGAGAGCATGATCAGCTCGGCCAGGCTGGGCGGCGTACCGCTCGGAGCCCGGGAGAACGCCCGCCCATCGGCCGCGGCCCCCGCCCTGCCCATCCGCCGGGCGACGCTGGTCGACGGTCGCGCGGCTGCCCTGCGGTGGGAGCGGCGCCATCCGGAGCGGCGTGCCCTGTACCCGCTGCGCCGTTGGATGATCGGTGGCGCCTCGTCGCCGGTGCTCGGGCCCCTGGCGCGGGCCCTGCGTGCGCAGGGCATCCGGGCCACCGCGGCCCCCGCGGCCCAGAGCCCGGTCGAGGCCCCCCTCGTCCCGGGCGCCAGCATGTCGGCTCTTCTGTCGGCGGGAGATCTGTCGGTGGGCGCCATCGGCACCGTCACCTACGTCGACGGGCGCACCGTGCTCGGCTTCGGGCACCCGTTCCTCGGCGCGGGGGCCAGCCGGTTCCTGCTGGCCGGCGGTGACATCACCACGACCATCGCCGCGCCGCTGAACGACAGCAGCTACAAGCTGGGCGTCCCGACCGGATTGCGGGGGATGATCGTGGGCGATCGCACCGACGGCATCGTGGGACGCATCGGCGGGGTCGCCGGCATCACCGCCACCTCCCGGGCGATCGACCGCGACCGCAAGACCGACCTCACGGCGCGCTCGACGCTGGCCCCCGATCGCCGGGCCCTCGCGCTCCTGGCACCCATCGTCCAGGGCGAGCCGGCCTTCGCCGTGCGCGACGGCATCGAGGGGGGCACGCTGCGGCTGACCATCACGGTCCGCAGCCGCGCGCTGCGTCGCCCGCTGGTCTACCGCAACGTGTACGCGGCGGCCGGCGACGTCATCAGCCTCGCCAACGGCGAGTTGGCCCGGATCACCACGGTGCTGGGACAGAACGGCGTCCGGAGCATCCCCATCTCGTCGATCGACGTGGTGCAGACGCTCGAGCGCCGCGTGCGCGCCGCGCGCATCCAGAGTGCCCGCCTGCGCCCCCGAAGAGCGCGCGCCGGTCAGCGCGTGCGGCTCGACCTCGTGGTCGCCGACTGGCGGGGGCCCCTGCGGCGCATCCGTCGCACCGTGCGGCTCCCCCGAGACCTGCCCCCCGGGCCCGTCACGCTCCGCGTGGTCGCCAACGGATCGGGCGGGTTCGACGGTGCGCTGGCCCCGCTCGACGGCGAGCTCGAGGACGCGGCCGCCCCGGTGAGCGCCCGCCGCGCCCTGCGGGCGGTCAACCGGCGCGCGCGGGCCCTGACCGGCACGCGGACCGAGCGCCTGGTCGCCGCGGTGCAGAGCACCGGCCCCCGGCGCAACGACGCCGTGCGGATTCTGCTGCCCGGCGAGTTCGCCGACGATCCGAACGTCGGCATCGCCGTCCCGGTCGGCACCGTGATCTCGGGAGGGCGCGCGGTGGTCCGGGCCTCGATCCGTTAGGGGCGGCCCTCGACGGCGCTCGCCGCGGACGCGGCGGCGAGCTCGGACGCCTGCTGCTCGGTCTCGGCGAACTCCATGATCGATCCCCCGTCGGGTAGTCCGCCGACGAACACGTAGAAGCCCCCGCCGTCGGCGGGGCGCGGACCGTCCCAGAACAGTCCGGGCGCCGCGGCGCGCAGCGATTCGAGGCGACGGCGGGGCTCCTCGGGCATCGGCGCGCTCCCGGCGCCCAGGCGGGTGGCGTACTCCTCGAGCACGGCGATCCACGGGGTGCCGTCGCTCGTCGCGCCGCTGAACGCCGCCACGGCGTCCGCCACGGTCGGCCACAGCACGCCGTCCTCAGCGGCCGGTGCGCAGGTCCAGCCGCAGAGGTGCTCGGCCAGGCGGGCACGTCGCCCGTCGGGCAACTCGATGTCCACCAGGCGGGCGCCGGGCAGGCTGGAGTCGCGCACGATGACCTGTCCGCTCGGCGTCTCGAGCGACAGGCGCCGGCTCACGGCTCGAGCTTCTCCTCGTCGGCCACGTCGCGCCAGACGCGGGCCGGTAGACCCGCGACGAGCTTGCCGGCGGGGATGTCCCGGGTGACCAGCGCTCCCGCGGCCACGAAGGCCTCGGCCCCCACCTCGACGCCGGGAAGGATGACGACGCCGCCGCCCACCCGCGCTCCGCGGCGGAGCACGGCGCCCTTGATGAGCTCGTGCCGGGCCTCGGTCCGGCCCATGAAGTTGTCGTTGGTCGTCATCACCCCGGGCGCGACGAACACGTTGTCCTCGAGCTCCGAGTAGGCGGTGATGTACGACGCGGACTGCACCTTGCAGTCGACGCCCATGGTCACGTCGTTCTCGATGCAGACGCCTTGGCCGATGACGCACCCGTCGCCGATCGCGCAGTTCTCGCGGACGAAGGCCTGGTCGCCGATGACTACCTGCTCGCCGAGGGTGGTCCCCGCGAACACCACCGAGCCCGAGCACACGGCGGCTCGCCGGCCGATCACGAGCGGCGGCAGGTCCTTTCGGCTCGAGGCCGTCGACTTGCGGCCGAGGGTGGGCTGCTTTCCCAGCACCACGTTGTCCTGGATGACCACCTCGTCGCCGATCGTGGTGCCGTCCTTGATGACCACGTTGGCACCGATCACGACGTCCTCGCCGATGGTGACGTTCTCTCCGATGACCAGGTTCTCGCGGCTCATGCGCCCTCCCCGATGCGCACGGGCGCGCCGGCGTTGGCCAGGCTCTCGCTCATGGCCTCGAGCACCCGCACCACCATCGCGCCCGCGTGCCCGTCGGCCGCCGGCCGCCGGCCCTCGCGCACGGCGTCCACGAACTCCTGGCAGACGATCCTCAGGGGCTCGGTGCCCTCGATCTTCGGGATGTGGATGTCGCCCGAGCGCACCTGGATGTACTCGCCGTAGGTCTCGGTATGCGGGATCGGCCCCTTGTCGTACACCGTGATCTTGCGCTCGGTCTCCATGTCGTCGAACACCACCATTTTCTCCGACCCGATGACGGTCATCCGGCGCATCTTGTGGGGGTCGAGCCACGACAGGTGGAGGTGACCGCTGACGCCGGAGGGGAAGCGGATGCGCCCGAAGACCACGTCCTCCACGCCGGGCTGGAGGTACGACTCGCCGGTGGCCGACACCTCCAGGGGCTCCTCGCCGACCAGCCACAGCATCACGGAGATGTCGTGGGGCCCGAGGCTCCAGAGGGCGTTCTCGTCGGGACGCACGATCCCCAGGTTGAGCCGGTTGCCGTAGAGATAGAAGACGTCGCCCAGCGCGCCGTCGCTGATCAGGTTCTTCATGGCCTGCACGGCGGGGTGGTAGACGAGCAGGTGGTCCACCATCAGCACGCGGTCGCGCTCGTCGGCCAGGGCGGCGAGCCCGCGGGCGTCGTCGCCGGTCAGGGCCAGCGGCTTCTCGACGAAGGTGTGCTTGCCGGCCTCCAGCGACGCGCGGGCGAGGGCCGCGTGGGTGGGGACCGAGGTGGCGATCACGATCGCGTCGAGGGCGTCGTCGGCGAGCAGGTCCTCGAACCGCTGCGTGAAGGCCGTGGTCGGATGGGCGCCGCGATGGCGCTCCAGCAGCTCTTCGTCGAGGTCGCAGCACCAGGCCAGCTCGCAGTCGTTGAGCCGCGCGAAGTTCCGGGCCAGGTTGGGGCCCCAGTAGTTCATCCCGACGACGCCGACGCGGGTCACTAGAGCTTCCAGACGTGTGGCGCGTCGCCGGGGACGGCGTTGCGCAGGTCGACGACCAGCGGCGCGTGGTCGACCACGGACTGCCAGTCGACCCCGTCGTGGGCCGTGACGACGACGGCCACGTCGTGGGAGGAGAGGGTCTCCGCGTCGAGCGGGAGGCTCTGCAGGCCCTTCATGGGCAGCGAGGGCACGAAGGAGTCGTGGTAGCTCACCTCGGCGCCCTCGTCGACGAGCAGGTCGATGATGCGCAGCGCCGGGCTCTCGCGCATGTCGTTGACGTTGGCCTTGTAGGCGACGCCGATGATGAGGACGCGGCTGCCGTTCAGCGCCTGGCGCCGGCTGTTGAGGGCGCGGGCGATCTTGCCCACGCAGAAGCTCGGCATCTGCGAGTTGACCTTGCCGGCGAGCTCGATGAACTCGGTGTGCAGATCGAACTCGCGCGCCTTCCAGGTCAGGTAGAAGGGGTCGATCGGGATGCAGTGGCCGCCCAAGCCGGGCCCCGGCCGGAACGGCATGTAGCCGAACGGCTTGGTCGACGCTGCGTCGATGACCTCCCAGACCGCGATGCCCATGCGGTCGCACAGCACGGCGAGCTCGTTGACGAGGGCGATGTTGACGCTGCGGAAGATGTTCTCGAGCAGCTTGGTCATCTCGGCGACCTCGGGACTCGACACCTGCACCACGGTGTCGCAGGCCTCCCCGTAGAGCTCGGCCGCCTTCGCGCTGCACTCGGGCGTCAGTCCCCCCACCACCTTCGGGGTGGTGCGCGTGGTCCAGTCCTCGCGGCCGGGATCGACCCGCTCCGGCGAGAAGGCGACGTGGAAGTCCCTTCCCGCGCGCAGCCCCTGCCGCTCGAGCCGCGGCGCGAGCTCCTCGCGGGTGGTCCCGGGGTACGTCGTGCTCTCGAGCACCACGAGCTGACCCGCCCGGAGGCGTGGGGCCAGGCTCTCGGCGGCCCCGAGGACGGCGCTGAGGTCGGGCTCCCGATGCTCGGTCAGGGGGGTCGGCAGGCAGATCAGGACGGCCTCCACCCAGCGCACGCGGTCCCACGAGGTGGTGGCGACGATCCTCCCGGAGGACACCAGCGGCGCGAGCGTCTCGGACGGGACGTCCTCGATGTACGAGTCGCCGGCGTTCACCTGGTCGACCTTGGCCTGAACGGCGTCGAGGCCGAGCACCGACACGCCCGCCTCCGCGAAGGTGACCGCGAGGGGCAGGCCGACGTAGCCGAGTCCGATGACCGCGATGCGCGGGGTGTCCGTCATCGCGACTCGAACCCCGGCCATGGATGGGGGGCGTCCGGGGCCAACAAGCGGGTTATCGTACTCAGCCGACGAGCGATCCGAAAGGACGACCAGGGTTTCGGGATCAGCGCTGGCCGGGCTCCCGCGTCTCGTGCGCGCGGCCCCCGAGCTCCGATGGCGTGGGGGGGCCGCGCTCGGCACGGCCGCGGCCACCGTCGCCTATTGGGTGTCCACGTGGCTGGTCGGGGTGCCCGTGGATCCGCTGTGGACCACGATCGGCTTCGCCGCCATCGCGATCCCGGCCCTGCTCGCGACCTCGCTCACCCGGGTCCGCCGCGTCGACCTGAGCCTGCGCGACGCCCACAGCCCGCCGCGCAGCTCGGTCTATGAGACGGTCGCCAGCGCTCGCGAGCGACGGCTCCGCCTGGCGGCCGTCGTGCTGATGGGCGTCATCATCCTCCTCGCGCTGGACCGCGTCCTGGAGGCGGGTGGCACGAGCGCCGGCTTGACCGCCGGCCTTCTGGCCTCGTTCGGGGCCTCCGATCTTCTCGATGCCCGCCGGTTCGGCGAGGCCGAGCGGCAGCGCGAAACGCGGATCTACTACCTCGTCCCGCCGCTCGCCTTCACCCCGCGCTTCGGTGTCACCCGCCTGTACGAGGAGCCCGAGACCACGCAGGCCGCCCTCACCGAGGCGAGCCCCTTCGACCTCGATCTCTGAGCCGTGCGGGGCCCGCATGGGCCCCGGGCTCACGTTTCCGCCGCCTGCGCACGATCACATGGGCGCGGATTCCACGTGAGGAGGGTCGGATGAGAGGCGGACGAGGCTGGATGGCGGCGGTGGTCGCCGCCGCGACGGTCGCGACGGGGGGAGCGGCGACGGCCGCCGCCCACGCCGATGGCGCGCACGGGCCGGCCGGCCCGACGTCGTTCGCCAACGGCGAGCTGACCAACACGCAGGGCCTGGCGTTCAATCCCTTCGGCCCGCCGACGCTCCAGTTCGTGACGGCGCAGCTCGTCGGCTTCGAGCAGGGTCCCGGCGAGACGCCGCCGCGGGTCGGCGAGGTCTTCTACATCCACGGGCTGGTGGGGGTGGTCGGCACGTCGTCCGAGGCGCCCATCATGGAGTTCATCTTCGACGAGAGGCTCGCTCCGGACATCGAGTTCGCGATCTCGGCCGAGCACCCGGTGCGCTGTTTCTTCGTCGCCGATCTCGGCAAGCCGAACGAAAAGC
The DNA here is from genome assembly GCA_029288175.1 of Miltoncostaea sp. Classification (GTDB taxonomy): domain Bacteria; phylum Actinomycetota; class Thermoleophilia; order Miltoncostaeales; family Miltoncostaeaceae; genus JARFPS01. The sequence continues at coordinate 7,006 of JARFPS010000290.1, forward strand.
AGGACGCGAGCGACACGTGCAGCCAGTCGCCCACGGCCGGCTCGCAGGGCACGTTCTTCGGCAGTCGCCCGCTGTCGCCCGGCGAGTCGTTCGAGGTGCAGGTGCCCGTGGTGGTCAGCAAGGTCAAGAACGGCATCGGCACCGGCGACGGCGCGCGCTTCGGGCTCCACGTCAAGCCGGCGAACGCCGACCCGGCGCTGGCCGAGCAGCATCTGTTCGTGGCCGAGGCGCCGCCCGGCGCCGACGGCGCGCCCGGGGCGGCCGGCACGACCACGAAGGCAGGCGCCGTGGGCCTGAAGGTGCTCCGCCAGGGCCGCACCGCGCGTCGGGTGCTCCGTCTGCGGGTACTGAGGCGCTCGCGGGTGAGCGGGGTCATCCAGCGCCGACGCGTCGTCCGGACCAAGAACGAGCACGCGCGCAAGGTGACGTGGAAGAAGGTCCGGTCCGTCCGCGCCCGGACCCTCAACGCCGGCACCCGGCGCGTCGCGCTGGGGAGGCTGTCGAGCGGGCGCTACCGCGTGGTGCTCAAGGTGCGGCAGCTCGGTGGCGGCAAGAGCACCGTCCGCAAGACCTTCCGCGTGGTCAACCGCCGGAAGTAGGACGCGAGTCCCACCATGTCGCCAGGGCCTCGGCGATCTCCTCCGAGGCCCTTCCGTCTCCGTAGAAGGTGGGCTGCTCCGCGGGGATCGACAGGTCGGCCAGGGCGGCGCGGACGCGCTCCGGATCCAGGCCGGTCAGGCGGTTGAAGCCCGACTCGACCGTCTCGACCCACTCGGTCTCCTCGCGCACCGTCACGCAGGGCACGCGGGCGAAGAACGCCTCCTTCTGCACCCCGCCCGAGTCGGTCACCACCGCGCGGGCGTCGCGCAGGGCCCGCGAGAAGTCGAGGTAGCCGATGGGGGGCACGATCGTCAGGTCCGGGATCGCATCGAGCTCACCGAACAACCCGGCGCTCTCGAGCTTCGCCCGCGTCCGGGGGTGCATCGGGAACACCGCGGGCCGATCGAGGGCCCGGAGGACCTCGACCAGCGCTCTCAGCGCCTCCGGCGTGTCGGTGGCCGCGGCGCGATGGATCGTCACGAGCAGGTACTCGCCCGGGCGCAGATCCCAGCGCTCGGGCCCGGGCCGGGCGGCAGCCGCCTCGGCGAAGAGCAGGCTGGCGTCGAACATCACGTCGCCCACCCTGAAGACCCCGGCCTCGATGCCCTCGCGGGCCAGGTTGTCCACCGCCGTGTCGGTGGGGCAGAACAGCAGTTGTGACAGGTGGTCGGTCACGACGCGGTTCTGCTCTTCCGGCATGGACGGCGCGAACGAGCGGAGGCCCGCCTCGACGTGCGCGAGCGGATGGCCGAGCTTGCGCGCCGCCAGGGCCCCCGCGAGGGTGGTTGTGGTGTCGCCGTAGACCAGCACCACGTCGGGCGGGTGGTCGGCCAGCACGCGCTCGAGGCCGGTGACCATCGCGGCCAACTGGCCCAGCGGCGTCCCCGGCCCGATGCCGAGGTTCTCGTCGGGCTCCGGGATGTCCAGCTCGTCGAAGAACAGGTCGGCCAGCGCCGGGTCGTAGTGCTGGCCCGAGTGCACCAGGCGCTCCTCGGCCCGCAGGCGGAGGGCCCGCGACAGGGGGGCCGCCTTCACGAACTGGGGGCGGTTGCCCACGATCGAGACCACGCGCACGGCCGACAACCTACCGGGGCCTCCGTGGTACCGGATGCCGGCGTCGTGTCACGATGAGTGTTCACGTCGGACAGGGGATGTGGATGAGCGGCGCCACCGCCGGCCCGGATTACACCGAGCTCGAGACCGTCACGACCAACTACCGCATGGCGGCCGAGGACCTGGGCCTGCCCGACGACCTGCGGACGGTCCTGGCGCAGCCGTACCGCGAGGTGACGGCGCAGGTCCCGGTGCGGATGGATGGCGGCGGCCTGCGGGTCTTCACCGCCTACCGCGTGCAGCACAGCGGCGCCCTCGGCCCCTTCAAGGGGGGCCTGCGCTTCCATCCCATGGTCGACCTGGACGAGGTGCGCGCCCTCGCGGCGGCCATGACCTGGAAGACGGCTCTCGTCGACCTGCCGTTCGGCGGCGGAAAGGGGGGCGTGACGCTCGTGCGCAGGGATCACAGCGATGCCGAGCTTCAGCGGGCCTCGCGCGGCGTGATGCGGGCGCTGCAGAAGGTCCTCGGCCCCCAGCGCGACATCATGGCCCCGGACATGGGCACCGGGCCGGCCGAGATGGCCTGGCTGATGGACGAGTACGCCCGGCTCGTCGGCCATGCGCCGGCGATCGTCACCGGCAAGCCCGAGGCGCTCGGCGGCACGTGCGGGCGCGTGGAGGCGACCGGGCTCGGCGTGGCGATCACCGCGCGCGAAGCGGCGCGCGAGATGGGCCTCGACGTGGCGGGTGCGCGCGTGGTGGTGCAGGGCTTCGGCAACGTGGGCAGCCACGCCGCCGAGTTCCTCGCCGACCTGGGGGCGCGGGTCGTCGCCGTCAGTGACGTTGACGGTGGCGTCTACCACCCCGAGGGCCTCGACCTGCCCGAGCTGCTTCGCCGTTGCCGGGCCGGCATCACCGGACACCACGGGATGGACGTCGAGCGCATCACGAACGAGGAGATGCTGGCGTTGCCCTGCGAGATCCTGGTGCCGGCGGCCGTGGGGGGCGTGCTGCACGCGGGCAACGCCGACCGGGTCCGGGCGCGCCTCATCGTGGAGGGCGCCAACACACCCACCACGCCCGGCGCCGACGTGGTCTTCGCCGAGCGGGGCGTGACCGTCGTGCCCGACATCCTGGCCAATGCCGGCGGCGTCATCGTGAGCTACTTCGAGTGGGTGCAGAACCTGCAGAACGTGCGCTGGACCCGCCGCAAGGTCGACGACGAGCTCCGGGAGCGCCTGACCCGCGCCTTCGGGATCATCCACCGGCGCTCGCTCCACGATTCCGTCTCGCTCCGCGACGCCGCCCACCGCGTCGCCGTCGAGCGCGTGGCGGCCGCGCTGCGCCTGCGCGGCTTCGACCTCTTCTAGGGCCGCCGGCGCCCGCCGCCCGAATCGGCGGGGCCGGCGGGGCGCGATAGTCTGCGAGCGCGGAGAGCGACCTTCTCCGCGCGGCACACCAAGCGGCGAAAGGGATCACGGTGGGCACCACGACGCAGGCGGGTATCGAGGCGATCCTCGGCGACGACGCGGAGGGCCTGCTCGCCCACCGCTGCCAGACCATCTCGGCGGATGCCCTGCAGCTCCCGGGGCCGGACTTCATCGAGCGGGTCGTGGCGCAGACCGACCGTCCCACGCCCGTCCTGCGCTCCCTTCAGTCGATCTTCGACCACGGACGACTGGGCGGCACCGGCTACATGTCGATCCTGCCCGTCGACCAGGGCATCGAGCACTCCGGGGGAGCCTCGTTCGCGCCGAACCCCGAGTACTTCGATCCGCTGAAGATCGTCGAGCTCGCCGTCGAGGGCGGCTGCAACGCCGTGGCCAGCACGCTCGGCGTGCTCGGCGCGGCGGCCCGCAAGTACGCGCATCGCATCCCGTTCCTGATGAAGTTGAACCACAACGAGCTTCTGACCTATCCGAACACCTTCGACCAGATCATCTTCGGGTCGGTCCACCAGGCCCGCGAGATGGGCTGCGTCGCCGTGGGCGCGACGATCTATTTCGGCTCCGAGGACGCCGACCGCCAGATCATCGAGGTCTCCGAGGCCTTCTCGGCCGCCCACGAGCTGGGCATGGCGACGGTGCTGTGGTGCTACCTGCGCAACTCCGACTTCAACAAGAAGAAGGAGGGCGGCCCCGACTACCACGTGGCCACCGACCTGACCGGCCAGGCCAACCACCTCGGCGTCACGATCGAGGCCGACATCATCAAGCAGAAGCTGCCCGAGACGGCGGCGCCCGGCTTCGTCGACCTGGGGTTCGGGAAGTCCGACCCGCGCATGTACAGCGACCTCATGTCCGACCACCCGATCGACATGACGCGCTACCAGCTGGCCAACTGTTACATGGGCCGCTCGCCGCTGATCAACTCGGGCGGCGCCTCGGGCGACAACGACCTGCACGACGCCGTGCGCACCGCCGTCATCAACAAGCGCGCGGGCGGGGCCGGACTCATCTCCGGCCGCAAGGCGTTCCAGAAGCCCATGTCGGACGGGGTGGAGCTGCTCAACGCCATCCAGGACGTCTACCTGGACGACGCCGTCACCATCGCCTGACCCCCGGCGCGCACGGCCCGTCGCCGGCTCGTGGCGGCGGCACCCGCATGAGCGGGCCGGGCGCGCCTAGACCAGCTCGGGGTCGGCCACCACCTCCACCATGCTCGGCCCTCGGTGGGCCAGGGCGCTCTCCAGGGCGTCGTCCAGCTCGTCGGCCCGCGTGACCCGGATGCCCCTGGCTCCGCACAGCTCGGCGTAGGCGGCGAAGTCCGGGTTGTGCAGGTCGGTCTCCCAGACGTCCCACTCGCCGGCCCGCTGCTCCTTGGTGATCTTGCCCAGCTCGGAGTTGTTCAGCAGCACGTGCGTGATGCCCATGTCGTACTTGACGGCCGTCAGGATCTCGCCCATGTACTGCGCGAACCCCCCGTCGCCGGTGACCGCGACGGTCGGCCGATCGGGCGCCGCCGCCCACGCCCCCATGGCCGCGGGGTACCCGAAGCCGATCGAGCCCAGATAGCCCGACATGAGCACGCTCTGTCCCCGGCACTCGAAGTAGCGCCCGAACGAGTAGGTGTTGTTCCCGACGTCAACCGCCATGACGGCATCGTGCGGGATGTGGCGGTTCATGGCGGCGAACACGGCCGCCGAGTTCACGCCCTTGCCGCGGTCGTCCAGCATGCGGCGCTCCTTCTCCTCGCGCCAGATCGCCCATCGCTCCGCGATCAAGGGGCGCCGGTCGTCGACGGACGCCGACGGCGACACCGCATCGAAAAGCGCGCGCGCGGTGACGCCCACCTCGCCCCAGACCGGGACGTCCACGCCGTGGAACTTCCCGAGTGCCATCCGGTCGTAGTCGACCTGGATCGTGGGAAGCTTCGGCGTGATCCCCGTGTGGTTCGAGAACGAGGCCCCGAAGACGATCAGCAGGTCGGCCTCGTTCATGAAGTAGCTGGCGATCGGCGTCCCGCTCCGCCCGAGCACGCCGCATCCCAACGGATGGGCGTCGCTGATCAGCCCCTTGCCCTTGAAGGTCGTGATCACCGGCGCGTTCAACCGCTCGGCGAGCGCCACGATGCCGTCCATGGCGAAGCGCGAGCCGTGCCCGACGATGATCGCGGGGCGCCGGGCGCCGTTGATGCGCTCGGCGGCCCGCGCGACGGACTCCTCGGGCGGGGCGATGTCGGGCGGGCCCACCCGGCCGTCCGGGCCCCCGGCCTCGGCATCGCTGCGCGCGGGGACGGTCTGGACCTCGTCGGGGAAGATCAGGTGCGCGACGTCGCGCTCGATGATCGCGTGCTTCAGGGCCAGATTGACCAACTCGGCGTGCTTGGAGGTGCGGAGCACCGTCTGGCTCCAGCGGGACACCGAGCTGAAGGCCGCCGCCAGATCGACCTCCTGAAAGGCGCCCGGGCCGAGCACCTGGGTGTCGACCTGGCCGGTCAGCGCGAGGATCGGCGCGCGGTCGACCTTGGCGTCCCACATACCCGTCAGCAGATTGGTCGCACCCGGGCCGGCGATGGTCAGGCAGGCCGCGGGCCGGCCGGTCAGCTTGCCGAACGCCGACGCGGCGAACGCCGCCGCGCCCTCGTGGCGCACGCCGATGTAGGACAGACGGCCGAGCTCGGATTGGCGCCGAAGGGCGTCCGCCAGGCCCAGGTTGGAGTGGCCCACCATCCCGAAGACGTGCGTGACGCCCCAGTTGCACATCGTCTCGGCCATCACGTCGGTGACCGTCGTCCGGTGCTCGCGTTCCGGAGGCATCTCCACCCAGATCCCGCCGTCGTCGCGGACCTCGGTCGGGAACGTCTCGACCGCGTCGCCGTGCGCCCCAGGCGACCTGCCGGTGCATGGGTGGTAGTCCCAGCCGTGCCAGGGGCACCGCAGCCAGCCGTTCTCGATACTGCCCTCTCCGAGCGGGCCCCCTTGATGCGGGCATCGGTTGTCGAGCGCGGTGATCACGCCCTCGTAGTGGGTCAGCGCCAGGCTGCGGTGGCCCGCCAGCGCGACGCGCACCCGGCCCTCCGGCAGCTCATCGGCGTCAAGGACTCGAAACCAGGTTCCCTCGGCCTTGGTCGTCACGGGCGGCTCCTCGGTACCGGTGATGGGCTTCTATCCTCTCCCACACCCCCGCCCCGCGCCCGGCAGCGCCGGTTCGGGGTCCCGCCCTCCTCCGACGACCGAGGACGCCGTCCATGAGCATCGAAACCACCGATCGGCGCGCCGTCGCCGTCGCCGCCTGGAGTGAGCTGGACGATCGGACCCCGGCCGCAGCGCTGGTCGAGGACGTCGACCTGGTCGTCGTGCGATACGACGACGACGTGTCCGTGCTCTACGGGCGCTGCCTGCACCGCGGGGCAATGATGGCCGACGGCCACGTCGACGGCGACAACCTCATCTGCGGCGTCCACGGATGGGACTACCGGCTGGACTCCGGCGTGTCCGAGTACAACAACGCCGAGCGGCTGCACCGTTTCACGGCCTGGCTCGACGGCGATCGGGTGATGGTCGATGCCGACGAGGTGGCGGCATTCGCCGTGGAGCACCCGCAGCCGTTCCGCCGCGACGAGTACCTGGGCCAGTACGCCGCCACCCACGGCGACGACGCGGAGCCCAAGATCGGCACCATCGAGCACCTCGCGCGGCACGGATTGGAGGTGACCGGCCATCACGGCCCGGTCACCTCGATGGGCGTGCCGTCCACCAGGCTGCCCTCGTGGGACGACATCCAGCTGCTTCCGGCCCAGCTCGCCCGGGCGCCGCACCTGGACGACGTCGGCGTGGACACCTCGCTCGCGATCGGGCCCGGCGCCGCTCGGCCGCTGGCGCTCGACATCCCGCTGTTCGTGTCGGACATGAGCTTCGGCGCGCTGTCCGAGGAGGCCAAGACCGCCCTGGCGCGCGGGGCCGAGCGGGCCGGCACGGGTATCTGCAGCGGCGAGGGGGGCATGCTCCCCGAGGAGCAGGCCGAGAACAGTCGCTACCTGTACGAGCTGGCCTCGGCCCGCTTCGGCTTCTCCTGGGAGCGCCTCGAGCCCGTCCAGGCCTTCCACTTCAAGCTCGGCCAGGGGGCGAAGACCGGCACCGGCGGCCACCTGCCCGGCCACAAGAACGTGGGCAAGATCGCGGAGGTGCGGGGCATCGCCGAGGGGACCTCGGCCGTCTCGCCGCCTCGCTTCCCGGAGTTCGACGACCCGTCCGACTTCGCGGGCTTCGCCGAGGAGGTCCGGAGCCACACCGGAGGCATCCCGGTCGGCGTCAAGCTGTCGGCGAACCACATCGAGCGGGACCTCGACGCGGCGCTCGCGATCGGCGTCGACTACATCATCCTCGACGGGCGCGGCGGGGGCACCGGGGCGGCGCCGACCCTGTTCCGCGACCACATCTCGGTCCCCACCATCCCGGCGCTTGCCCGGGCCCGGCGCCACCTCGACCAGCGCGGACGCGGCGACGTCACGCTCATCATCACCGGCGGGCTGCGCACGGCACCCGACTTCTGCAAGGCACTCGCCCTCGGCGCCGACGGTATCGCGCTCTCCAACTCGGCCATGCAGGCGATCGGCTGTCAGGCGATGCGCGCCTGCTCCACCAACCGCTGCCCGGTGGGCATCGCCACGCAGGACCCGCGCCTGCGGTCACGGCTCGACGTGGAGCTGTCGGCGCAGAGGCTGACGCGGTTCTTCAAGGCGAGCGTCGACCTCATGGTGGTGCTGGCCCGCGCCTGCGGCCACGACCGGCTGGCGGACTTCTGCCCGGACGACCTGGCCACGCTCGATCGCGAGATGGCCCACCTGGCCGGGATCAGGTACTCCGGGGTCGGTCTCTAGCCGCCACGCCCGGCGTTCCAGTCGCGGAAGCGCTCCATCAGAGCGCTCCTGGCCTCGGGCGTGATCGCCTCGTCGCTCACCCCTCCGGCGGCCCTCACCGTCAGCTTCATCTGCTCCAGGTGCTCGAGGCACGGCGGGCAGTCGTGCGCGTGTCGCTCGAAACTCGCCGCGGTCGCCGGATCCATGGCGCCCTCGAGATAGTCGGTCACAAGGTCGACCAGGTCGCGACACGAGAGCGAGGGCGGATCGCAGCCATGTGGGGTCATTGGTCCACCATGTACTCGTTCAGCGCGGCCCGGACCCGGGTGCGCGCGCGGTGCAGAAGCACTCGCTGGTTGGACTCGGTGATCTCGAGGACGTTACAGACGTCTTCGCTGCTGAAACCCTCGATGTCGCGCATGGTGATGACGGTGCGCTGCGCCGGGGGCAGCGCGTCGATCGCGCGGTCGATGACCTCCCGGGCCTCGGCGGCGAGTGCCCGATCCTCGCCCCCCGCCGCCCAGGTCTGGGGCGCGACGGCCCAGTGCAGCGGCCACTGGGGGTGATCGGCGGGCAGGAACCGCTCCACGTCGAGCGCGGCGGAATCGCCGTCGATCTCCTCGGCCGCAAGCGCCGAGAACGGGACCGAGCGCCGCTCACGATCGCGACGGGTGAGCGCGCGGTTCGTGAGGATGCGGTAGAGCCAGGTCTTGACCGTGGAGCGCCCCTCGAAGCGGTCGATGCCGTTCAGCGCGCCCACCCAGGTGTCCTGCGCGACCTCCTCGGCGATCGCCTCGCTGCCGACGTAGGACCGAGCGACACGCACCAGGGAAGGGTGGTAGCGCTCGACCAGGGTGGCGAACGCGGACTCGTCGCCCGCCTTGAGCGCCTCGACGAGCTCCCGCTCCTCGCGCTCGGCGTCGATCTCGTCGGCCATGCGTCCTGGGGTTTCGGAGGACACGCGGGCCACCCTACTGGCGGAGGGGGCTCAGTCGCGCGGGGGGCGGGGGAAGAATGCGCTGGTCTTCCGGACGTACTCCTCATGGCCCGGGCGCCGCTTCGACATGTCCTTCTCGAGCAGCGTGACGCCCGACACCCGCAGCAGCAGCACCGACATCACGATCGGTCCGATCGCGCTCGCCGCGCCGGCCGTCGTCTCGGCGGCCACGATCAGCACCGCGACGGCGCCGGAGGCCGCGGCGAGGATCTCCCAGTGCTCCATCAGCGTGAGATCGGCCGGCCGGGGGCGGCGTCGCCACGAGGATCGGACGCGACGTAGTCTTCAGGGCGGTGCGCGAGCCCTGGTACATGC
>JARFPS010000001.1 GCA_029288175.1 Miltoncostaea sp.
CGGCTACCTGTTCCCGGCGCTGCGGATCCCGCTCGCCGTCGTCGCCGTCACGATCGCCGCCACGAGGATGGCCGCCGGCGCGCACTTCCCGAGCGATGTCGTCGGAGGTGTCGTGCTCGGCGCCGTGTCCGTGGTCGCGTCGCTGGCGACCCTCGACCACATCGGCCTCGGACCGGAGCGCGGCGACACCGTCCGCGGCGTGGGGCTCCACATCGGCGAGTGGCTGCCGCCACGGTTGCGAGCCGCGCGCTCCGCGTCTCGCGAGCCCGGCGAGGGCGGCTCGCGCGCCGATCACGGAGGCGAGCCCTCGTAGGCCCGCTGTTCAGGGCGAGGGCAGGCGCAGCCGCTGCTCCACGACCACCCGTCCCGTCCAGTCGAGGCCGCGCAGCGTGACATCCATCGCCTGCCCGTCGTCGCGGACGGCGACGGTGCCGAACTGCCCTGCCCCCGGGTAGGCCCCGTGGCTGTACGGACCGCCCTTGACCTTGCCGGGTCGATCCAGGGCGGCTCCATGCAGGACCGGCACCGCCGCCCGGCCGGTGCCCGAGTAGTCGGAGTTGCTCCCGTCGTCGAACGCGACCATGTGGGCGTCGCCCGCCAGCATGACCACGTTCTCGATCGAGTTGTCGGCGATGAACCGCGACAGCTCCCGGCGCTCGGTCGCGTACTCGCCCCACCCCTCGGCCCCGTCGCCGTCCGGCCCGATCCACGGCACCGAGGTGACCAGAAGGGTCAGCGGGTAGCGGTCGCGCGCGGCGAGCAGCTCGCGCTTCAACCACGCCTTCTGCGCGTGGCCGAGCATGGTCTTGGTCGCATCGTCGGTCGCCGAGGCCGGGGTGCGCTCGGAGCGCCCGTCGGTGAGGATCACGCGCACCCTCCCAAGGGTGAAGGCCTGGTAGATGGGGCCCTCTCGTGCCCCTGCCGGGAGCGGGTAGTGCGGCACGTACTCGCGGTAGACGGCCTGCGCCGCCGGGCGCGAGGCCGACGTCCCGTCGGCGTCGTCCGCGCCGAAGTCGTGGTCGTCCCACACATAGGCGACCGGCGTCGACAGATAGAGCGCCTGCTGAGCCGGCCGCGTGAGCATCCTGTCCAGCTCGGCGCGGAAGCGGCCCGGGTCGTTGCCTCCGATGTCGGCGTAGTGAACGTCGCCGAGCATCAGGTACATCAGCGGATCGAGACCACGGATGGCATCGAAGACGGCCCCGTTCGAATCGGTCCGGGCGCAGCCTCCGAGCGCGAGGGTGAACGAGTCGGCGCCACGGGCGGGCGTGCGAAGACGACCGATGCGCGTGCGGTCAAGGCGGCCATCCACCTCGACCGCGTAGAAGTAGGGCGTCCGCGGTCGCAGGCCGGTGAGGTCGAACCGGAGCACCTCGCCGTCCTCGACGAGCAGCGCGGGCTCGAACGTGCGTCGGCGCTGCGAGAGATCGCCGACGGGGCTGACCACCAGGCGCGCATCACCCGGCTCGTCCAGGCCAGCCGTCACGACGGCGCCGGTCGGCGTCAGCGCCCCGGACCAGGCCCACTCCACGCGATCGACGGGCCGCTCGGCGAGCGCGGACTGGGGGTGAGCCGGACCGAACGCCCGGTCGTAGACCTCCTGCGCCGCGACGCCGGAGGCCACGACAACGGCGCCGAGCAGGGCCGCGGCGATCGCCGCCCAGGGCCACGGGCGGGGCCGAAGCCCGCCCAGGAGAAACACCAGCCCGGGCAGCAGGAAGGCCAGGAAGGGGAGCACCGCCGCCTCCGGGCGGTATTCGAAGGCCGCGAACACACCCATCCCCGCGGCCGCGAGGACCATCACCGCGCCTCCCAGGGTCTCCCACCGCCAGGCGACCAGCACGCCGACGGCCGTCACGCCGAGCAGGACGATCTGGATCTGCGTTTGGAGCGGCCCCGAGATGAGCGTGCCCTCCGGGCCCTGCGGTACCCCCACGACGAAGGCCAAGGCGGCGAAGAGCACGAGCGCCACCAGGGACCACCCACGTGCAAGCCAGCGCAGGCGACCCATCGTCGTCGGGCCGATGGCCGACGCGAGCCGTGCCCGGCGGCCGCCGGGCCGATCGAGAGCTCGATGCATCCATCGAGGATGGCGCGTCGAGCGACATGCGCGTATCCGCGACGGCACGGACCCGCGGGACGGTCGATCCGAGCACCGGAGGCGATCGCGCGGGCGGTCAGTCCCCCGTCGGCGATCGGGACTCGGGATCGTGCCGCACCGTGGCATCGCCGAGCGCCGGCTCGCGGCCGCGAGCGCGATCGCCTTCTCCCGCCCCCCGTCGGCCGATCCCCGATCCGCTCGGGCATCCACGGGTGCCCCGGCCACCGGCGGGGCGGGCTAGAATCGGCGTCGGCATGGGGCGCGCACATCACATCGAGGACTACCTCGAGGTCATCTACTTCCTCGCCAACCCGATCGGCGAGTACGGCCCGGTGGTGACCGACGGGCCGGTGCCCGCCGCGCGGGTGGCCGAGATGCTCCAGGTCACCCCTCCCACCGCGGGCGAGATGCTGAAGCGGCTGGAGAAGGAAGGCCTGATCAAGCGCGGGGCCCGTCGGGGCGCGCTGCTCACCGACGAGGGCCAGGAGCTGGCCGAGAAGGTGGTCCGCCAGCACCGCATCATCGAGCGCTTCCTCACCGACTTCCTCGGATACTCCCCGGCCGAGTCGCACGTGTACGCCGACGAGATGGGCGACGCGTTCAACGACGACATGATCGAGCGGCTGTCGGAGCAGCTCGGCGGCCCCGACCGCTGCCCGCACGGGTGGCCCGTGGACCCCGCGTTCGAGCGCGAGGAGAATCCGAGCCTTCAGCCGCTCAGCACGGTGCCGGTCGGCTCGCGTGCCACCGTCGTCCGGCTCGCCGAGCACGAGGGCGACCTGCTGCACTGGTTCTACGACAACGGCTACCCACCCACCACCGAGCTCACGGTCGACCGCGTCGACGACGCCGCGGAGATGCTGAGCGTGACGGTCGGGGACGAGAGCAGGAGCATCAGCACGCACGCCGCCTCCGGACTGTTCGTCCGGGTCGACTGACCCATCACGGCCGCCCGCCGGACGCGCGGCCGACGATCGGCCTCAGGGGCACGATAAGGTTCACCTTCGATGGCGACGGTTGAACAGACGCCGACAGGCCGGTTGTCCGGCCCGGGCGCCCGCATCGAGGTGCGAGACCTCGACAAGAGCTACCGGCGCGGCCAGCCCGTGCTCTCGGGCGTCTCGCTCGAGGTGGCCGAGGGCCGCATCCTTGCGCTGCTCGGTCCCAGCGGCTGCGGAAAGACCACCCTCCTGCGGTGCATCGCCGGCCTCGAGAAGCCGAATGCGGGATCGATCTCGCTGGGCGACCGGCAGGTCTTCGGCCCGGCGACGTCGGTCAAGCCGGAGCGGCGCGGCATCGGCATGGTGTTCCAGGATCCGGCGCTCTTCCCGCACATGACGGTCGCGAAGAACGTGGAGGCCGGAATCGCCCGGTCGCCCCACCGGGGGGCGCGCGTGGCGGAGGCGCTGGCGCTGGTCGGCATGGACGGATTCGAGTCGCGGATGCCCGACGAGCTCTCGGGCGGCCAGCAGCAGCGGGTGGCCATCGCCCGCGCCGTCGCGCCGCGACCGGGCGTGCTGCTGCTCGACGAGCCCTTCAGCGATCTCGACGCCCGCCTGCGCTCCGAGCTTCGCGTGGAGCTGCGCGAACTGCTCCTGACCCTCGGCATCACCTCGATCTTCGTCACCCACGATCAGGAGGAGGCCCTGCTGATCGGTGACGAGGTGGCCGTGATGATGAACGGCGTCATCGCCCAGCGCGACCGGGCCGACGTGCTGTACGAGCACCCCGCGACGAGGGACGTGGCCAGCTTCGTCGGCGATGCCGACCTGTTCGTGTGCCAGGTGGACGGCGACGTCGCCACGACCCCCCTGGGCGAGGTGCCGCTGCGGCAGCCGGTGTGCGGCGCCGTGGAGGTGCTGCTGCGCCCCGAGCGCCTGACGGTGGCCTCGGGCGGCGACGCGATCATCGACGGCGTCGAGTTCTACGGGCATGACGCCGTGTACCGCGTGCTGCTGCCCGACGGGACGGCCGTGCGCGCCCGGGTCGCGGGTCCGCCCGCCTTCACGCCGGGCGATCGCGTCGGGGTCCAGTTCACGGGTCCGCCGACCCAGGCGTTTCCGCTCGGCGACGCATAGCGCCCGCGCGTCGGGGTTCGCATGGCCTGCCCGCGAGGACCCGAGGGCCCGAGACGAGGCGCCGTGGCCGTGTCGGTGCCGGTGCGCCTCCTCGACGAGGGGGTGGGCGAGCCCTCGCCCGGGGTGAAGACGGAGGCCCGGCCGCGGCTCGGAGTGCTGAGAGCGTCCCGCGGCAGGGCGCTGGCTCGGGTCCGGCTGGCATGATGCCGCCGCAGCAACGAGGGGAGCGCCGATGTCCGCCCTGCGCCTGACGCTCGTCCGCCACGCGACCCTGCACGTCGCGATGGGCGACACGCGCATCCTCATCGACCCCATGCTGGGCCCGGCAGGCTCGCAGCCCCCCATTCCCGAGACCGAGAACCAGGTTCCGAACCCCCTGGTCGAGCTGCCGATCCCCGCCGCGTCGCTGGTTGCGGGCCTGACCGCCGCGATCGTGACCCACCTGCACCCCGACCACCTGGACCAGGAGGGCGCGGCGGCCCTGAAGGGCGGCGTGCCGGTGCTCTGCCAGGAACGGGAGGCCCCCGCCCTGACGCGCGCGGGCCTCAAGGCGGTACCGCTGACCGAGCCGACCGACCTGGGCGGCGTGCGGGTGACGCCGACCTCCGGCCGGCACGGGCACGGCGCCATCGCGCGGGAGATGGGCCCGGTGCTGGGCGTCGTGCTGGCGGCCGAGGGCCTGCCGACGGTCTACGTGGCCGGCGACACGGTGTGGTGCGAGGAGGTCGCCCAGGCCATCGAGGCGCACGCCCCGGACGTGATCGTCGTCAACGCGGGGGCGCCCGCGTTCGTCGGCACGGAGCCGATCACGATGAACGCGGCGGACGTCGTCAGCGTCGCCGAGGCGGCCCCCGAGGCCGTCGTCATCCCCGTGCACATGGAGGCCGTCAACCACTGCGCGGAGCCGCGCGAGGCCGTGCGCGCCGCGGCCGAGGCCGCGGGCGTCGGTGACCGCGTCCACGTCCCAGCCGACGGACAGACGCTGGGCCTCTCGGCCGACCCCGCATGAGCCGGCCTGCCCCACACGGCGAGGACCTCCCCCTCTCGGTCCTCGATCTGGTCCCGGTCCCGAGCGGCACCGCCGAGTCGGAGGCCCTCCACCGCACGATCGACCTGGCCCGGGAGGCCGAACGCCTCGGCTTCTCGCGGTACTGGATCGCCGAGCACCACAGCACGGCGGGCCTGGCCAGCGCGGCGCCCGAGGTGCTCATCGGCCAGGTCGCCGGCGCCACCTCGGCTCTGCGGGTGGGTGCCGGGGGCGTGATGCTCCCCAACCACGCGCCCCTGCGCGTGGCGGAGACGTTCCGCTCACTGGAGGCCCTGTTCCCCGGACGCATCGATCTGGGGCTGGGTCGCGCGCCCGGCGCCGACCCGGTGACGGCATTCGCGCTCCGGCGCTCGCAGGGTGGTTTCGGCGGCGAGGACTTCACGGGCCAGATCGCCGAGCTGCTGGCCTACGCCCGGGACGGCTTCCCCGACGACCACCCCTTCCGCCATGTGCGCGCCGTCCCCTCCGACCGCCCCCTGCCGCCGCTCTGGATCCTCGGCACCGGCTACGACAGCGCCGAGCTGGCCGCCGCCCTCGGCGTGGGCTACGCCTTCGCGCGCCATCTCGGCCCCAAACGGGCCGCCAGGGCATTGGACCTCTATCGGGAGCGCTTCGAGCCCTCGCCCACGCTCTCCGAGCCGCGGACGATCCTGGCCGCGTCGGTGGTCTGCGCGCCCACGCGGCAGCGCGCGGAGGAGCTCGCGGCCTCGCTCGGCCTCTGGGTCGTGCGGGCACGCCAGGGCCGGGCCAGCGACCTGCCGACCCCCGAGGAAGCGCTGGCGTACGACTACGACGACCGGGAGGCCCACCAGCTGGAGCGGTACCGCCGGGCGCAGGTCGTGGGCGACCCGGACGCTGTGCGCGACGAGCTCGCGAGCATCCTGCGCGAGACGGGAGCCGACGAGCTCATGGTCACGACCTCGGTCCATGACCACGCGGAGCGGGTGAGGTCCTACGAGCTCCTGGCCGGCGCGCTTCGCAGCGCACCGGCGATGCCCGCCGCGTAGTCGCCGATCGCGCGGGCCCCGGGCTCTCCGCCGCCGGCCTCGTCGGCGAGCCGGATGAGGTGGCTGGCGATGACGGCACCATCGGCGATCTCGCCGATGGCCACCACCTGCTCGGGCGTCCGGATGCCGAAGCCGACCACCAGCGGCAGATCGATGGCGGCACGGGCGCGGGCGAGGAACCCGGTCAGGGCCTCGTCCACGCTCACCTGCCCACCGGTCACCCCCGTCACCGAGACGCAGTAGACGAAGCCCTCTCCGGCGCGACCCACGGCCGCGAGGCGTGCATCGTCGGTGGTCGGCGCCACGAGCGGAATGAGGGCGACGCCCGCCCGGCGGGCCTGCTCGCGGATGTCCCCCGCCTCGTCGAGCGGCAGGTCGGGGATGATCAGCCCCGCCACACCGGCCGCGGCGGCCCGCTCCAGGAACGCGCGGGGACCGGCCGCCAGCAGGATGTTCACGTACGTCATCACCACGACGGGCGGCCCGGACGTGCCGATCTCCGCTGCGATCTCGAGCACGTCCCCCGGGCGCGTCCCGGCGTCGAGGGCGGCCTGCCCCGCGGCCTGGATGGTGGGACCGTCCGCAAGCGGATCGGAGAACGGCACGCCCAGCTCGAGGATGTCGGCGTGAGGCACCAGGGCCTCGGCGTAACGCAGGCTGGTGGCGACGTCCGGGTAGCCCCCCATGACGTAGGGCACGAACAGCGGGCGCCCGACCGAGAACGCCTCGGCGATACGGGAGGCCCCGTCAGACATCCAGGCCCAGCGCTCCGGCGACCGCGTCGACGTCCTTGTCTCCACGACCCGACAGGCAGAGCACCACGGAGCCACGCGCGCCCAGCGCCGCGCCCTCGCGCGCCAGCAGCGCCAGCGCGTGCGAGCTCTCGAGCGCCGGGATGATCCCCTCGGCCGCAGAGCACTCGCGGAACGCCGCGAGGGCCTCGGTATCGGTGGCGCTCTCGTAGCGCACGCGACCCGCGTCGCGCAGCGCGCTGTGCTCCGGGCCCACGCCGGGGTAGTCCAGGCCGGCGG
>JARFPS010000117.1 GCA_029288175.1 Miltoncostaea sp.
CCGCCGGCCACCGTCGCACCGCCCGCGCAGGCCGCCGCGCCCGCGAACAGCGAGGCGCAGGTGACGGTGCGCGACGGCGACGCGGGCACGGCGCTCGCAGGGATCCGCGTGTTGGGCTTCGGGCCGGGCGTCCAGACGGCGGGGGTCACCGATGACGCCGGCCGGGTCACCCTGCCGGGCGACGTCCGCCTGGTGCGGACCGAACCCGGTCGCTTCGGCGCGGCGCGCGCCCGCGTGCAGGACGACGCCGCGCAGCTCGATCTCTACGACCCCGACCTTCAGAGCCCCGAGTACGGCGGGGGGCCCGACCGCGACCGCTTCGTGCCCGACGTGACGGTGGGGGTCCCGAACGGACCACCCGACTGGACGTTCGTGAGCCGGGTGCTGCTGGAGTTTCCCCCGGCGGTCAGCGACGGCCTTCTGGTGGTGGGCACCAACAGCGGCCGCGTGTTCGCGATGGACAGCGACACCGGTGAGCTGCGCTGGGCGCGGCGACTGCGCGGCAACATCGCCGCCTCGCCCGCCATCGCCGAGGACCTCGTCTACATGCCCGCCATGTCCGGCACGCTGGCGGCCTTCCGCGCGGCCGACGGCAAGCCCCTGTGGCAGTTCGACACCGGCGGAAGCCCCATCGAGAGCTCTCCCCTGGTCGTCGACGGCCTGGTGTATGTCGGCGCCCACAACGGCGTGCTCTACGCCCTGGACGCCCTGACGGGGGATCGTGTGTGGAGCTACCAGGCTCCGGGCGACATCAAGGGCAGCGCCGCCCTGTCGGGAGACAACGTCGTGGTGGGCGACTACGCGGGGCGGGTGCACGCGCTGAACCGGCGCACCGGCGCGCCCGTCTGGAGCGTCCCGGTGGGCGCCCGCATCTACGGCGGGCCGGGGGTCAGCGGCGACACCCTGGTGGTGAGCGACATCGGGGGCTCGGTCGTCGCGCTCGATGCGGCGACCGGATCGGAGCGGTGGCGCTACGGCACGGGTGGGGCGTTCGTCTACGCGAGCCCCGCGATCGCCGAGGGCAGCGTCTACATCGGCGCCTTCGACGGACGGTTCCGCGCGCTCGACCTGGCGACCGGCGCGGAGCGCTGGTCGGTGGAGGCGGGAGGTCGCGTGGGCGGCTCGGCCACGGTGGTCGGAGACGTCGTCTACGGCTCCGTGCTGTACCGGCCGGGCGAGCCGAGGCGCACCTTCGGGCTCGACACGGCGAGTGGAAACGTGCGTTACGAGGGCGACGACGGGCGCTACTCGCCTGCCGTCGCGGCCGGCACCATGCTGTTCCTGGTCGGCGTGCGGACGATCTATGCGTATCGGGAGCCCGGGGCGTAGAGCCCTCATCGTCGGCGGCGCCTCGGCGCTCGCCATCGTGGTGGTCGTCCTCGCCGCCGCGTTCGCCGTCGGCTGGTTCGACAGCGACGAGGTGACCGGCAGCGCCGAGGGCTTCGAGCCCGGCGCCGTGGTCGCAGCCGACGCGGCGGCAGGCGACTGGCCCGAGTACGGCCTCAACCGCCGGCGCACGCGGGCCAACCCGGCGCTCGACCTGGCCCCGCCGTTCCGCACCGACTGGACCGTCGACGCCGGCTCGCTGCTGGAGTTCCCGCCCGTGCTCGAGGACGGCAACCTGTTCGTCGGCACCAACCGCGGGCTGGCCCTCTCGGTCGAGGCCGCGACCGGCCGGGTGCGCTGGCGGGTGCGCCTGCCGGGGCGCGTGGCCTCCTCGCCCGCCATCGCGGGCGACGACGTCCTGATCGCCACGCTCAAGGGCGACCTGCTGGCACTGCGGCAGTCGGACGGATCGACCAGGTGGCGGCTGGCCCTCGGGTCCGCCATCGAGAGCTCACCGCTCGTCGCCGACGGCTCGGCCTACGTGGGCACGCTCGACGGCCGGGTGCTCCGCATCGATCTCGCGAGCCGGGACATCGTGTGGACGGCGCGCGCCGAGGGCGACGTGAAGGCCAGCGTGGCGCTGCTCGACGACGCGGTCGTGGTGGGCGACTACGGGGGCAGCGTCTCGGCGTATGGGCGTTCGGACGGGCGCGTGGTGTGGCGACGCGAGAGCCCGGGCCCCCGCTTCCGCGGGCCGGGGCGCTTCTACGCTGGGCCGGCGGTGGCCTACGGCCGGGTCTACATCGGAAACATCAACGGCCGCATGGTGGCCCTGGACGCCGACGACGGCTCCATCGCATGGGTGCGCGCCTTCGACGACTTCGTCTACAGCAGCGCCGCGGTCGACGACGAGACCGTCTACGTGGGCAGCTACGACCAGCGTCTCTACGCCCTGGACGCGGTGACCGGCGCGACGCGCTGGTCGTTCGACGCGGGCGAGCGGATCTCCGGGGCACCGACCGTTCTGGGGGATCTGGTCTACGCGTCCACCCTCGCGCGCGACCCGGCCGACGGGCGCTCCTTCGCGGTGGACGCGGCCACCGGCCGGCAGGTCTGGGAGTTCCCGGACGGTCGGTACACGCCGGCCCTCGGCGTGGAGGGCTTGCTGGTCCTGACCGGGACCCGCCGCCTGTACGGCCTGCGACCCGAGTGACCGTCGGCCGCCTCACGCGCGCGGCGGCGGTGGTCGCCGTGTTCGGGCTGATCTCGCGGCTGCTCGGCTTCGTGCGCGAGGCGGTCCTGGCGGCGGCCTTCGGCGCGTCGGCGGCCGCTGACGCTTTCGTCAGCAGCCTGCTGCTGGTCAACTCCGTGGCCGCGGTTCTGCTCTACACGCTGGTCACCCTGGTCATCCCGGTCTTCCAACAGGAGCGTGAGGACCGCGGCTCCGACAGCGCCTGGGCCCTCCTGGCGGCGCTCGCCGCGTGGGTCGGCGCCATCCTCCTGGTCATCGCCGGGATCGCCGCGCTCTGGCCCGAAGGCCCGGCGGCGCTGTTCGGTTTCGAGGACGAGCGCGCCGACCAGACCGCCGAGCTCGTGCGGATCATGGCGCCCGCCATCATGCTCCAGGGCTTCTCGGCCCTGTTCACCGCGATGTTGCAGGTCCACGGCAAGTTCGCCGGTCCGGCCGCGGTCGGCGTGGCCTTCAACTTCGGGATCATCGTCGGCGTCCTGGTGGGCCAGGAGACCATCGGCATCGAGGCCGCAGCGTGGGGCGTGGCCGCCGGAGCGACCCTCCAGGTGCTGCTGCAGCTGCCGCAGTTCATCCGCCTGCTACGTCGCAACGGGGTGCGCCCGCGGATCTACCACCCCCGCCTGGCCTGGGTCGGCGCGATGGCCCTGCCGGTGCTGGCGGCGTCGATCCTGCAGCAGATCAACAACTTCACCGACAAGTACTTCGCCGGCACGCTCGAGTCGGGACGGGTCGCCGCCCTGAGCTTCGCCAACGCGCTGGGGCAGGCGCCCCGGGCGGCCCTGTTGATCCCGATCATGACCCCACTCTTCCCCGAGATCGCGCGGATGGTGGCCGAGCGGCGCGAGGAGGGCGTGGGGCGCGCGTTCGGGCGCGCCGCGGGTCTGCTGGCGCTCGTCGCCGCCCCGATCGCGGCCCTGCTCGCCGTCTACTCGCACGAGGCTGCGCAGATCGCCTTCGGGCGTGGGCAATGCGATGCCTCCTGCGTCGACGAGATCGCCTCACCGCTCAGGTTCTACGGCATCGCGCTCTGGGCCGGCTTCATCTCCTACCTGTGCAACAGGACCCTCTCGGCCGGCAACCAGACGCGCCAGATCATGACGGTCACCACGATCACGGTGGTCCTCACCATCGCCCTCGATCTCGTCTTCCTGGGGCCGTTCGAGCAGGCCGGTCTCGCGCTGGCCACGGCCATCGCCCTCTACGTGCAGGCGATCCTGCTGCTGGCCTTCCTGCATATGCGCTTCCAGACGCTGGTTCCCACGCGGCTCATCGAGCAGCAGGGGCGCATCGCCGTCTCGACGGCCGTGGCCGTCGCGGTGGCCCTGGGGCTCAACCTGCTCATCGACACCACCTCCGGCCCGTCGGGCGAGGTCGCGCTGCTGGCGGGACTCAAGGTGGCGGTGGCCATGGCGGCCTACCTGGCCGTCGCCAGGCTGCTGTCGCCGAGCGAGGTGGCCGATGGGCGCCAGGCGCTGGCGCGCTTGGCGTCGCGGCCCGGGCGCCGGTAGGTTTGGCGGCGATGCCCACGTCCGTCGTCACCGGGGGGGCCGGCTTCCTCGGCTCCCACCTCTGCGATCGCCTGCTCGCCGAGGGCCACCGGGTCATCTGCCTCGACAACCTCGACACCGGCACCCTCGAGAACATCGAGCACATCCGGAGCCCGGAGTTCGATTTCCAGCAGCACGACGTCACCGGGTATCTCGAGGTGCCCGGCGCCGTGGACTTCGTGTTCCACCTGGCGAGCCCCGCCAGCCCGATCGACTACCTGCGCCTCCCCCTGCACACCCTGAAAGTCGGCAGCTACGGGACGCACAACGCACTGGGCCTCGCCAAGGCCAAGCGCGCCCGTTTCCTCCTCGCCTCCACGAGCGAGGTGTACGGCGACCCGAAGGAGCATCCCCAGAGCGAGGACTACTGGGGCCACGTCAACCCCATTGGGCCGCGCGGCGTCTACGACGAGGCGAAGCGGTACGCGGAGGCCCTCACGATGGCGTACCACCGCCAGCAGGGCGTGGACACGCACATCGTGCGGATCTTCAACACCTACGGACCCCGCATGCGCCCCCACGACGGACGGGCGATCCCGACCTTCCTGCGCCAGGCCATGGAGAACAAGCCGCTGACCGTCTTCGGCGACGGCAGCCAGACGCGCTCGTTCTGCTTCGTGAGCGACCTGATCGAAGGCTTCCTGCGGCTGATCGGAAGCGACTACCACCTGCCGGTCAACATCGGGAACCCGGGCGAGTACACGATCCTCCAACTGGCGGAGGAGATCCTGCGCGTCACCGGCAGCACGTCCGAGATCGTCTACGAGGCCCTGCCCCAGGACGACCCGACGGTGCGGCAGCCGGACATCACCCTCGCGCGATCCCTCCTCGGCTGGGAGCCGACCGTCGGGCTCGAGGAGGGTCTGCGGTCGACGCTCGACATGGACGCCGATCGGGAGACGGCCCACACCGCGAGCTGAACGTGGCGACGGACACCGCCCACGAGGCGGTCGTCGCGCGCGGGCTGGTGAAACGCTACGGCCAGAGGATCGCGGTCGACGGGATCGACGTGAGCATCGGGCGCGGCGAGTGCTTCGGCTTCCTGGGCCCGAACGGGGCGGGCAAGACCACGACCATGCGCATGCTGTCGTGCCTGACGGATCGCGACGAGGGGCGGCTGCGCGTGCTGGGCCTCGACCCGCGCGAGCAGCCGCGCCATCTCAAGGCGCGAGTGGGGGTGGTGGCGCAGGAGACCACGCTCGACCTGGAGCTGACGGTCGCCGAGAACGTGCTCGTCTTCGCGCGGTACTTCGACCTCACCGGCGGGCCGGCGAGGGAGCGGACGGTGCGGCTGCTCGACTTCGTGGGGCTCTCGGAGCGGGCGGGCGAGCCCGTGGAACGGCTGTCGGGAGGCATGAAGCGGCGTCTCCAGATCGCCCGCGCCCTGGTCAACGAGCCGGAGCTGGTCCTGCTCGACGAGCCCACCACGGGCCTCGATCCGCAGGCGCGCCACGTGGTGTGGGACCGCCTGCGGCAGCTGCGACGGGACGGGACCACCCTCGTGCTGAGTACGCACTACATGGACGAGGCCGAGAAGCTCTGCGATCGGCTCGTGGTGATGGACGAAGGGCGCATCGTCAGCGAGGGCTCTCCCGAGGGTCTCCGCGAGAGGGTGACCGGGCCGGAGGTCGTGGAGCTGGTCGTCCCGGCGGCCCAGCACGCCGCCCTCGCGGCGGCGCTGGGCGACGGCGCCCGCGGCCATCAGTCCGACGGCGACCTGCTGCTGCTGTTCACCGAGGACGCGGGCTCGTTGGCCGATGCGGTCCGGGCCCGGGCTCCGGCGGCCGAGGTGCGGGCCGCGCGCAAGACGGGCCTGGAGGACGTCTTCCTGATGCTCACCGGGCGCCGTCTGCGAGAGGCCCTCTAAGGGGCGCCGGCGGGTCCTACGGGGTCAGCTCGTCTCCGGACTCCGACGCCCCGTCGTCGGACGTCCAGGCGCCGCGCGTCCAGAGCGGCTCGGCACCGAAGGCCGCGGAGAGCCAGATCCCGACCTGGTAAAGCAGCAGCTGCGGGATCATCAGCAGGATCATGCTGAACGGGTCGCCCCCCGGCAGGATGGCCGCGACGACGGCGATCACCACGATCGCCAGGCGCCAGTTGCGACGGTAGAGCTCGGCGCTGGCGAGGCCCAGCCGCGCGAAGGCGAGCATGGCGACCGGGACCTCGAAGACCAGACCCGAGGCGAGCAGCAGGGTCGTGACGAAGCCGTAGTACTCGCCCGCCCGGAGCTCGGTGGTGAAGAGCCCGTCGCCGAAGTCCAACAGGAACGACAGGGCGACGGGGAGCACCACGAAGAACCCGAAGGCGACGCCCGCGATGAACAGGCCCGACACGCCGGTGATGACGGCGATCGTCTTGCGACGCGGCTGATCGGAGACCGCGGGGATCACGAACGCGTACAGCTGGTAGAGCCAGACCGGCATGGCGGCCACCACGGCGGCCCAGAACGACACCTTCAGCACCGTGAAGAACGGCTCGGTGGGCGACAGGGTGATGAGGTCGCCCTGGTCGTCGGGCAGCGGGTAGACGAGGAGCTCGAGCAGCTCGTCGTGAAATGCGAAGGCCAGGGCGAACGCCGCCACCAGGGCGACCAGGGCGACGACGACCCGCCGGCGCAGCTCCTCGAGGTGCTCGACGACCGTGAGCCGCTCGTCGCGGCCGACCCGGCGCACCGCGCCGAGTGCGCGCCGCACGCTCACTCGGGCTTCTCGGCCGGCTGGTCGGCCGGCGGGTCGGGCTCCGCCGGCTGGTCGCCCGGGACGATCATCCCGGCGAGGTCCTCCGGGACCTGTCTCTTATACACA
>JARFPS010000186.1 GCA_029288175.1 Miltoncostaea sp.
CGCGGCGGGGGCGGACCAGATCTGGGCCTTCCACCTCGTGGCCGAGGGCCCGGACCGCTGCCGCCTGATCGAGCGCGGAATGACCACCCACGGACGCTCCCTGACCGACCGACTCTTCTTCTCGACCCTCCTGATGGAGCCCGTCGGCTTCGTGATGAGCCGGGAGATGCTTCGAGGGATCCGCGAGCGCACCGAGCGCACCGGAGCCTGACGGCGGCGGGTCCTCAGCGGTCGCGCAGCCCCTTGCCGGCGAGGATGCGCGGCGCGCACTTCTCGATGCGCGACGCCCGCGTCGCCGACCGCTTGGCGTCGGCGAAGTGCAACAGGTAGCCGCGCTGCCGTCCCGGCGTGAGCGCTCCGAAGGCGGATCGCAGGTCGGGGCTCCGCTCGAAGGCTTCGAGCAGCTCGGCGGGCGGATCGAGCCTCGGCCGTTCCGCCGGGTCCACACTCAGGCCGGCCCGCTCCACCTCGACGGCTTCTCCGAGATACGCGACGAGCACCGGTTCCCACTCGTCGATCTCCTTGACGCCGGTGATGTGGATGCGGCGGCCGGCGTGCGAGTTCTCGCCCGGCCTGACCAGGTTGTCCTCGGGATCGCTCAGCAGAGCGCCCTTGAAGAAGAGCAGCGCGCAACTGTCCCTGAAAGCGTTGATGAGGACCACGTTCGCGCCCTCGATCGTGTAGCACGGCTGCCGCCACTTGAACCCCTCGGTGAGAGGGGTGCACAAGAGGAGGGAACGGAGGCGCGCGATCTCCGGCCCCCACCGCTCGGCGGCCTCGATGTAGGCGTCGACCCGGGGGTCGCGCGCCGCCCCGGCGACCTCAGCGGAGTTCGATCTCGCCACGATCGCTCGCGATGCCGCACGCCCGGATGCCCACCGGGGCCCCCTCGACATGCCGCACGGGCAGGTCGTGCTCGCCCAACCGGGTCGCCAGCATCGCGGGCGTATCGCCCACCTCGACGAAGGTGTAGCCGCCCGGCTCGCAGTCGTGACCCGCCCTGCGGTACTGGGCCCGCCGCAGCCGCATGCGCTCCTCGTCGTCCATGTCGAACGAGATGAAGAACGGAAACGGGTACTGGGGCATTCCCGCCGTCCGGAAGAACCGCGGCGGGCCGTCGACCATCGGCATCCGGCCGCCCTGGATGGGCAGACCGCACCGGTCGGCCGCGGCGTCGAGATCGTCCACGCCCAGACACCACCACAGAACGCGGTCCTCACCGCCGAGGGTGTGCGCCAGCCAGGCCCCGTCGGGCTGCGCGGGGTCGGCCACGCCGAGCAGCTCCAGGAACGCCGGCGGCTCGAGCGGCACGATGCGATTGGTGGTGCCACCGCCGAGCATCCCGCCGGGCAGCGAGCCCAGGCCGTGTTCCCGCCGCAGACGCTCCGCCGCGGCCTCCACGTCCATCACGCCGTAGATGACGTGGTCGATGCACAGGCCCTTGTAGGACATGGTCGCCTCCCGCAGGCCCCGGGCCTCTAGAAGCCCTCGAGGACGATCTTGCCGCGCGCGGTGCCCGTCTCGATCAACGCGTGGGCCCGCAGCAGGTTGGTCGCGTTGATGGGGCTGAGCACCTCGCTCGCCGTCGTGCGGATGCTGCCCGCATCGACCTGGTCGGCCACGCGGCCGAGCAGCCGGTGCTGCTCGATCATGTCGGGGGTCTCGTTCATCGCCCGGGTGAACATGAGCTCCCAGTGCAGGCTGCCCGACTTGGTCTTCAGCGGCGCCATCGGCATGGGCTGGTTGGTGTCGTCGATCGACACGATGCCGCCCTGGGGACGGATGAGCTCGACGGCCTCGTTCCAGTGGCTCATGTCGTTGAAGATCGCGATGTGGTCGACGTGATGGAAACCCTCGGCGCGCACCTGCTCGATCAGGTCCTCGCGGTGGTTGACCACCCTGTCGGCGCCGAGCTCGCGCACCCACTCGATGGTCTCGGGACGCGATGCCGTGGCGATCACCTCCAGGCCGGCCAGCTTGGCCAGCTGGATCCCGATGGACCCCACACCGCCGGCGCCCCCCACCAAGAGAATCGACTGACCCGCGTCCGCGCCGTCGGGGTCGATCCCCAAGCGGTCGAAGAACGACTCGTACGCCGTGATGGTGGTCAGCGGCAGGGCCGCCGCCTCGGCGTGGCCGAGCGACGACGGCTTGCGGCCCACGATGCGCTCGTCCACCAGCTGGAACTCGGCGTTGGTGCCGGGCCGCTTCAGGTCCCCGGCGTAGTAGACCTCATCGCCGGGCGAGAACAACGTCACGTCGGGACCGACCGCCTCGACCACTCCGCTGGCATCCCAGCCGAGCACTTTCGGGGGATCCTCGGTCTTGTCCTTGGGCGCGCGGATCTTGGTGTCAACGGGGTTGACCGCAACCGCCCTCACGGCCACCAGGAGATCGCGGCCCCGGGGCTCGGGCGTGGGCAGGTCCACATCCAGCAACGCCTCCGGGTCGTCGACGGGCAGGTAGCGGGTGAGTCCGACGGCCTTCATGCTGCGCTCCGATGCTGGGCTCGGCACGCCCCGATGGCGCGCGCTTGGAGAACGCGCCGAGCCTAACCGCTGGCAGGCCCCCGCGCCGTGGCCGCGCGAGGACCGGGCCGCGGCCACGGCTCCAACCCCGGGAGATCGGGGCCCAGCCCCTGGCGGAAATCGAAGTCCTCGCGCTCGACGTGCGGGGCACCCAGCCGGCGCGCCGCGCGCTCGGCGGCCGCCACCAGAGGCGACGGCCCGCACACCGCGACATGCGCGCCACGAAGGCCCTGCCGGCCGAAGCGCTCGCGCAACGTGTCCGACCCGAAGCGACGACCGCTCCTCGATGCGAGCACGTGCAGCTCCAGTCGACCCTCGCGCTCGGCCCGCTCCAGCACATCGCGCGCCATGACGTCCTCGCGCCGGGAGACGCAGTGGTAGAGCACCGGGCGCTCGCCCTCGGGCGCGACGGGCAGTCCGCGGATCGCCGCAAGGAACGGGGTGACACCCACGCCGCCGGCGATCCAGACGGTCGGCGAGCCGGCGCCGGTCGGAGCGAAGCGGCCGTAGGGGCCCTCCACCCGCACGTCGGCGCCGACCAGGTCGCCGGCGTCGTGCAGCCGCGCCGTCCAGTCGCCCAGGCGCCGGATGAAGAACCGCAGGCTCCCGTCCTCGGGCGCTGAGGCGATGGTGAAGACATGAGGCTCCCGCAGTCCCGGTCGCCTCAGCTTGAGGACGGCGAACTGCCCGGCGGTGAACCGGAGCGGACGGCCGCAGGGCTCGAGGTGCAGCTCGAGCGTGGAGCCGCTGACCTCGGCGGCGGCGACGCGGTAGCGGCGACCGCGGGCCAGCATGTCCCTTCCGACCACGCGGGCGAGGTAGGCGATCAGCCCGCCGACCATGAAGGCGCCGAAGTAGAGGCCCCAGCCCGAGGCGTTGTCGTAGGGCTTCTCGGCGGTGAAGAAGTGCCAGCTCGCCAGTGCGAACGGGATTCCGAGCAGCTTGTGCGTCCACCGCCACCAGCGGTAGGGGATCCAGCGGATGACACTCAGGCCCACCAGGGCGTAGAGGGCGATCTCGGCGTTGCCGGCCAGGCTCGTCGCCATGTCGGCCACGCCCTCGCTCGCGCCGGGCACACCACCCTGGATCTCGGGCTCCGCGCGCGTGTGCAGGAACATCGCGCCGATCGCGAGCGCACCCGCCCATCGGTGCACCCGGTACATGCGGTCCAGCCCGCCGAACAGCGGCTCCAGCAGCCGGATGCGCACGGCCAGAAGGAAGCTCCACGCCATAAGCACGATCGATGCGGCGCCGATGAAAAGCCCGAAGGCCACGCCGCCGCCCTCGCCGCCGGCGCCGCGGAAGGCGAACCACGAGGCGGCGACGCTCGCCACCACGGCGAGCGGACCCAGCCAGTGCAGCCCGGGTCGAGGCGGCCGAAGGGCGGGTCGACCCAGGCGCCAGTCGGCCGGGCGGCCGACGAGTCTCCGCGCGAGATCGCGGAGGGCGGGGGCAGACGTCATCACGCGGCTCAGTGAAGGGCCGTGCCATAAGAGCCGGGTGAGAGAATGGCGCCGTGACCGACATCGGGCGACAGAAAGAGCGGGCGGTCGCGTTGAGCTGTGCCCCCCTGTGCGACGCGCTGGGCCGCGCCTACTCGCATCGACTGCACCTGCACGACCTGATCGGCCCGCCTTCGGGCACGCCGCTGTTCGGCCCCGCGACCACGATCCGCTTCCTTCCGTTGCGCCCCGACCTGGTGGACCCCGAGCGGCACGGGTTCGACGCGCTGGCGCGCCAGGCGGCGGCCGGGGCTGCACTCGGTTCGGTGCTCGTCGCGGCGGCCGGTCAGGACCAGCCGGTGGCCGGCGGAAAGAAGCTGGCGGTCCTCGCCGCGCTCGGTTTGGGGGGACTGCTGACCGACGGGCGCGTGCGCGACCTGGCCGAGGCCGACGAGCTGGGCATCCCGGTCTGGGCCCGCGGGGAGGCGGTGCGCAACGCCAACGACGTGCTGATGGGCTGGGAGGCCGGCGTGGCGGTCGATCTCGCCGGCGTCACCGTGGCCCCCGGCGACTGGGTCTACGCCGATCACTCCGGGGCCGTGGTCATCCCCGCCGGCGCGGTGGACTCGACGCTGGACGCCGCCGAAGCCCTCGCCGCCAAGGACGCCCGCACGGTCGCCGACACGCTGGCCCGACCGTCGCACACAGACGCGCCGGACCGCGGCTAGGCTCCCGGCCTGCGTCCTGTGAGGAGATCC
This sequence comes from Miltoncostaea sp., assembly GCA_029288175.1. Lineage (GTDB taxonomy): Bacteria > Actinomycetota > Thermoleophilia > Miltoncostaeales > Miltoncostaeaceae > JARFPS01. Next base: position 4,729 of record JARFPS010000186.1, read on the forward strand.
CGATGCCACCCGCCGCTCCGGTCACCCTGATCATCCGTTTCCGCTCGCATCCGGGCCGAATGGACGATGTGCGCGCGCAGTGCGCGGAGGTTGCGAGAATCATCGAAGGCGAGCCGGGCAGCCTTCGCTGCACGTACAGCTTCAGCGAAGAGGAGATCCTCGCGCGCGAGGACTACGCCGACGCCGACGCGCTCCTCGCCCACCTGGCGACCGCGCACACCCACGCCCAGACGACCATGGACGCCGCCGACCTGGTCAGCTTCGAGGTGTCCGGCCCACCGACCGAGCTCGACCGGCTCCGAGAGACCCTGGGCCCGCTCTCCCCGAGCTACTACGTAACGGAGTTCTCGGCCTAGACGCCACCCGCCGCCCGGGCGGCGGCACCCCGGCCCGGCGACCGGGTAGCGTGCCGCCGTGCCAGCGATCCGGGTCACGTTCCATGCCGCCCGCCGCGAGTTCGCCGCGGGGATGCGCGCGCTCCGCGACGAGCTCGGGGTCCCCGACCACCACCCGCCGGCGGTGCAACTGCTCGCCGCGCGTCGCGCCCGCAGCTCTCGCATCGGCGATCGCGCCGACCTGCGCGACACCCCCTTCGTGGCCGTCGATCCCGAGGGCAGCCGGGACCTCGACCAGGCGTACTTCGCCGAGCGCCGGGGGTCGGGATACCGCGTCCGCTACGCCATCGCGGACGTCGCGCACTTCGTCTCGCAGGGCGATGCCATCGATGCCGAGGCGCGCGCCCGGGGCGTGACCCTCTACGCGCCCGACGGCAACGCGGCGCTGCATCCGGCGGTGCTGAGCGAGGGGGCCGCCAGCCTGGCGGCCCGGCGGGAGCGGCCCGCGCTGGTCTGGCGACTGGACCTCGGCGCCGACGGCTCCCTTCTCGACGCCGGGCTGGAGCGCGCCCGTGTGATGACCAGCGAGGCGATCTCGTACGACGAAGCCCAGCGCCGCATCGACGTCGGGCAGGGACCCGCCTCGCTGTCGCTGCTGCGCGAGATCGGCGAGCTGCGGGGCGAGCGAGAGCGCGAGCGTGGCGGCGTGAGCGTGAACCTTCCCGGCCAGGAGGTCGAGTCGTCGGATGAGGGGTACGTGCTCCGCTTCTCCTCCCCGCGGCCGGTGGAGCGGTGGAACGCGCAGATCTCGCTCCTGGCCGGCATCGCGGCGGCGAAGCTGATGCTGGCGGCGGGCGTCGGAGTGCTCCGCACGCTCCCCCCGGCCGAGCCCGACGTGCTCGTCGGCCTGCGTCGCCGGGCGCACGCGCTCGGGCTGACCTGGCCGCCCGAGCAGACCTACCCCGAGTTCATCGGCGGGCTGACCTCGGACACCCCGGAGGGCGCCGCCATGCTCACCCAGTCACTGCGCGCGCTGCGGGGCGCCGGCTACGAGGCGTTCGACGGGGCACCCCCCGAGACACGGGTGCACGCGGGCGTGGCGTCCCCGTACGCGCACGTCACGGCTCCGCTGCGCCGGCTGGTGGACCGCTTCTCGCTCGAGGCCGCGCTGGCGGCGAGCGAGGGGCGGCGCCCGCCCGGGTGGGTGCTCGACGCCCTGGAGGATCTGCCCGCGGCCATGGGCGCGGCGCGGCGGCGCGAGGGCGGCTTCGAGCGGGCGGTCGTCGACCTGGCGGAGACCATCGTGCTGGCCCCCTGCGTGGGCAAGCGCTTCCCCGCCGAGGTGGTGGACCGCAACAAGGACCGGGCCACGGTGATGCTGCGCGAGCCGGCCGTCGTGGCCCGCACCGCGCGGGGCCGGGCGGCCGAGCCCGGCGAGCGGGTGACGATCCGCGTAGATGCGGCCGACCCCGCCGGCCGGCGCGTCGAGCTGACGATCCTCTGAGCGGTCGCGCTAGCGTGCGCGTGCGATGAGTGAGGCACGTCCGAGCGACCGGGACCCGCCGCCACGGGGGATCGGCGACATCGTCGTCAGCAGCCGCCCCTACGAGGAGTACCTGGCGATGTTCGGGCTCGGAGAGGCGGAGGTCGTGGCCGGCCCCGTGCTGGACTGCCCCGGTGGTGCGTCGGCGTTCGCGCGCGGCGTGCGGGCCCGGGGCGGACGGGCGGTCGCGGTCGACCCCGTCTACGGAACCCCGCCCCGAGATCTGGTCGCCCGCGTGCGGGCCGGGCTCGAGCACGGCCTGCGCTACCTCGACCAGAACCGCGAGTCGTACGTGTGGAGCCACTTCGACTCACCCGAGGACCTCACCCGGCGACGGCTGGCGGGGCTGGAGGAGTTCGCCGCCGGGTACACCGGCGCCGACGAGCACCACGTTCGCGCCGAGCTCCCCCGGCTCCCATTCCCCGACCGATCGTTCCGGCTGGCCCTGTCGGCCTATCTGTTGTTCTCGTACCCCGACCATCTCGACGAGGCGGCGCATCTGGCCGGGCTGCGGGAGCTCCTTCGAGTGGCTCGCGACGAGGTGCGGATCTATCCGCTCATCGACACGGCGTACCAGCGATACGAGGCGCTGGACGGCCTTCTGGAGGCGCTGGCGGCCGAGGGCGTGACGAGCGAGGTGCGCCGCACGCAGTACGCGTTCCAACGCGGAGCGGACGAGGTGCTGGTCCTCCGGCCCGGTGGTCGCCCCGGAGACGTTGGCGGTCTGCCACGCTGAGCGGGTGAGCCCGACGTCTTTCGGCACGCCGAACTACGGCGCCTTCGCCGTTGCGTACGCCCGGGCGCGACCCTCCTATCCCGATGGGCTGTTCGCGTGGCTGGCGACCCTGGTCCCGCCGAGGACGGCGTGGGACTGCGGCACCGGCAGCGGACAGGCGGCGCGCGGCCTGGCCCGCCACTTCGAGCGGGTGATCGCCACCGACGTGGACCACCGCCAGATCGCCAGCGCCGCGCCGGCGGAGAACGTGGAGTACCGGGTCGCCCCCGCCGAACGCAGCGGCCTGCCCGACCACTCCGTCGACCTGGTCTCGGCCGCGACCGCCATGCACTGGTTCGACCTGCCGGCGTTCTCGCGAGAGGTCGAGCGGGTGGTGCGTCCGGGGGGCGTGATGGCCGCCTGGAGCTACCACGGCTGCATCGTCGGGGAGCCCTTCACCGGGCTGTTCGACCGCTTCTATCGCACCACGTTGCGCCCCCACTTCCCCGATGCGGTCGAGATGGTGGATGGCCGCTACGAGGATGTCCGCCTGCCGGGCGAGCCCCTTGAGACACCCGACCTTCGGCTGGCCGGGCTGTGGACCAAGGATCGATTGCTCGATTTCATCGAGAGCTGGAGCGGCGTGCGCGAGTACCACGAGCTGCACGGCCGGCACGCGGTGGACACCATCCGCGAGGAGCTCGACGACCTGTGGGGCGACCCCTCGCGCCCGCGCGAGCTGAGCTGGCCGCTGTTCGTCCGCGCGTCGCGCCTTTGAGCGCCCCGTCCGGGCCTCGCGGTGCTCCGGCTCGGGGCAGTCGAGGCGGCGGCCGGCCTCCCACGCGCTGCGCCGGGATACGCCAGGGCTTGATCGCCGTCGTGGCCGAGCTTCCACGATGAGCCTGCCCCCGCCCGGCGTGCGGGCGGGGGCAGGGCTTGTACACTCGTTCTTGAAACCGGCTGATGGTCAGCCGACGGCTCGCAGACGGGTAGCGCTTTCCGTGGCGATTCTGAGCCACCGAAACGCTCGTGTCCTCGGACCTCAGTCCGAGGCGTCCCGGGCCGAAGCGAAGGTCCGCATCGCGGACAGGAGACAGATGAAAAGCACCTTTGCCCGACTGGGCGTTCCCGAACCCATCGTGCGCGCGCTCGCCGAGCGCGGCATCGTCGAGCCATTCGACATCCAGGCGGCGACGATCGCCGACCTGCTCGATGACCGCGACGTCTGCGGCCGCGCACCCACCGGATCGGGCAAGACGCTCGCGTTCGGCGTCCCGCTCGTCGCGACCGTGGGCCGCGCCGACCCCAAGCGCCCCTGCGCGCTGATCCTCGCCCCCACACGGGAGCTGGCCGAGCAGATCGCGACCGAGCTCCGGACCTTCGCGGGGGGGGTACGTGTGGCCGCCGTCTACGGAGGCGTCGGATACGGACGGCAGCGTGCCGCGCTGAAGAGCCGCGTGGACATCCTGGTGGCGTGCCCGGGCCGACTCGAGGACCTCATCGATCAGGGCGCGGTGTCGCTCGCCGACGTCGATCAGGTGGTACTCGACGAGGCCGACCGGATGGCCGACATGGGCTTCCTGCCCGCGGTCCGGCGACTGCTCGACCAATGCGCAAGCGACCGCCAGACCGTCCTGTTCTCGGCGACGCTCGACGGCGACATCGACACGCTCTCGCGCCGCTACCAACGCGACCCGGTCGTGCACGAGGTCGGCCCCGACTCCCCGGACGTCAGCCATGCCGACCACCACTTCTGGAACGTCGAGAAGTCGGACCGCGCGCAGACCGCGGCGCAGACCATCCGCGCCGCCTCGCCCGCCATCGTCTTCTGCCGGACCCGGCACGGATCCGACCGGCTGGTGAAGCAGCTGGGGCGGGCGGGGGTGAGCGCCGCGGCCATCCACGGCGGGCGCAACCAGAACCAACGCAATCGCGCCCTGGCGTCGTTCGCGGACGGGCGGATCGAGGCACTGGTCGCCACCGACGTGGCCGCCCGGGGGATCCACGTCGACGACGTGGCGGCCGTTGTTCACTACGACCCGCCGGACGATCACAAGGCCTACGTGCACCGCTCCGGGCGCACCGCGCGAGCCGGGCGGGGTGGGCACGTCGTGTCGCTGCTGCAGCCCGACCAGACACGCGACGCCCAACGCATGTTGAAGAAGATCGGTCTCGACGGCGCGGTGACCGGCCCCCGGCCCGAGACGCTCGGAGCCGGCGCCTAGCACCCCTACACCGAGCCGGGCTCGAGCGCACCGAGGATGCGATCGAGCCCCCAGGCGAACTCGTCGGCGTGGTCGTACCCAGGGCGCAGCACGTGGTCGCGGGTGAGCTCGACCAGGTACGGATACTCATCGGCGGGCAGCGCCGCCAGCAGCTGGCCCGCCACCTCCTCGACCTCCTCGGGCGTCTCGAACGGCAGGCCGACCTCCTGGAGCACGAAGCCGTAGACGTAGCTGTCGAGCAGCGAGAAGGCGTGCGCGGCCGACGCCACCGAGAACCCGGCCGCGCGCAGGCAGCCGATGACGGCATCGTGGTGGCGCAGGGTGGCCGGGCCGGGAGACCTTCGCGAGTCCATCAGGCCGATGGCCCAGGGATGGCGCGTCAGAGCGGCGCGCGCTGAGCCGGCCCGGAGGCGCATCTCGTCAACCCAGTCGCCGCCCTCCGCCGGCAGCTCGATCTCCGCGAAGACCAGATCGACCATGCCGTCGAGGATGTCCTCCTTGTTGCGGACGTGGTGGTAGAGCGACATGGCCTCCACATCGAGGCTCCGCGCCAGGCGGCGCATGGAGAGCTTGTCGATGCCTTCGGCGTCGGCCAGCGTCACCGCCGCCGCCAGCGCGCGGTCCCGGTCGAGCGCTGCTCGTCGCGCGCGCGGCGCGGCCTTCTCACCCATGTCGCCCCCGACGTCGCCCGATCCCACCGACCCGTCCTTGACGGACTTACGTCGTAAGTCTAGCATGGGCCCCGTTCAACTTACGGCGTAAGTCACAAGGAGCTGGCCCATGGACACCAGGACCGCACGCACCACGGGGATCGAGAGCGGCACCGGCGCCGACATGCGCGCCGTGGTGCCTGTCTCTTATACACATCTCCGAGCCCACGAGACATATC
>JARFPS010000228.1 GCA_029288175.1 Miltoncostaea sp.
GGTCTGCACGTGGTCGCGCCGCTCGCCCGCCACCACCAGGCCCAGCGCCGCCAGCACGCCGGCCGCCGGCGCGCAGATCACCCGTCGCATACCGAGCTCGTCGGCCACGTCGGCCGCGTGAAGCGGCCCGGCGCCTCCGAAGGCGATCAGGGTGCACTCGCGCGGGTCGACCCCCCGCTCGACGCTGACACGGCGCAGCGCGCGAACCATCTCCTGGTTGGCGACGGTCAGGATCCCCTCGGCGCACGAGGCCTCGTCCATCCGCAGGCGGTCCGCGAGACGCCGGACCGCCGCGGATGCGGCCTCGCCGTCGAGCTCGATGGTCCCGCCCAGGGTCATCCCGGGATCGAGCCGCCCCAGAGCGACATTGGCGTCGGTGACCGTCGCGTCACGGCCACCGTGGCCGTAGGCGGCGGGGCCGGGCCGCGCACCGGCCGAGTGCGGGCCCACCCGCAGGGCCCCGCCGCTGTCCGCCCAGCCGATGCTGCCTCCGCCGGCCGAGACCGTTTCGATGTCGAGCAGGGGCAGGTGGATCGGGTGCCCGGCGATGACCGTGCCCGACGTGCGGGCGGGGCGGCCGTGCTCGATGAGGGCCACATCGCACGACGTGCCGCCCATATCGAAGGTGAGGGCGCGCTCCAGCCCGTGGGCCCGGGCCAGCGCCGCCGCGCCGATCACCCCTCCGGCCGGGCCGCTCAGCACGGTCCACGCGGCCCGCTCGGACGAGTCGGCGAGCGGGAGGAGGCCGCCCGAGCTCTGCATGATCTGCGGCGTGGGAAGCCCAGCGTCGCGGGTGCGCTCGCCCAGCCCCTCGAGGTAGGAGCGAAGCACGGGGGTCAGATAGGCGTCGACCGCGGTGGTCGAGATGCGCTCGTACTCGCGGATCTCGGGCAACACCCGATGTGAGGCGCTGACGTGGACGTCGGGCAGGGCGTCGCCCAGCGCGTCGACGATGCGCCGCTCGTGCTCGGGCATCGCGAACGAGAACAGAAGCCCGACCGCGACCGAGGGGACCTCGAGCTCCCGCACGCGCTCGACCACGCGGCGGATCTCCGCCTCGGTGAGGGGCGTGAGCACCCCCTCCGCGCCCACGCGCTCCTTTACCTCCACCACCAGGTCGGCCGGGATCAGCGGGGCGGGGTGGTGGGCCGCCAGGTCGTACAGGGACGCGCGGGTCTGACGCCGAAGCTCCAGCACGTCACCGAAGCCCTCGGTCGCCACCAGCGCGGCTCGCGCGCCGCGCCCCTCGAGCAGCGCGTTGGTGCCGACGGTCATCCCATGGGCGAATGCGGCCACCCGCTCGGGGCCGATCCCGGCGTGCTCGAGGGCCGCCGTGACGGCATCGAGCACCCCGATGCTCTGGTCCTCCGGGGTCGTCGGGCGCTTGGCGGTCACAACGCGCTCGCCGAGCGCCACCACCGCGTCGGTGAAGGTGCCCCCGACGTCCACGCCGACCAGGGCGCCATCCGACCCGGGCATCGACGGCTCTATCATGCCGCCCGCACTCTACCCGTCGAGGTGCCCGTGCCCGCTCCCCGCCCATTCCGCATCGCGCCGGCCGTACTCGCGCTCGCGATGACCGCCCCGGCCGCCGTCGCCGACGCGCCGAACCACGATCTCTCGCTCGGGCCCCGCGGGGTGGCGCCCGGCCCGGCGGCGCCCGGCTCCCCCGGATGGACATGGGAGGGGCGGGTGGGCCCCGAGCTCTCCGCCGGCCCGCTGGGGCCGTCGTACCGGCTCGGCTCCAACACCACGTTGCTCAGCCCCGAGTTCGACGTGCCCCCGGGGGCGCAGATCGCCCTGGTCCGGGTGCGGGGGCGCGTGCCGGTGGTCGTTCGGGCCCGGATCGCCGACGGGACGGAGCGGGAGCTCGCAGTGCTGACACCGGGAGGCCCTGCGGGCCGCGACATCCCACTGCCGGGCCTCGAGGGGCAGCGGGTCCGCCTGGTCTTCGACCCGCTGCCGGCGCTGGGCCAGAGCGTCGACGTGGGGGCCGTCGGCCGGCTCGGTGCCCGCGTTCCCGGGTGGCGCCTGCTGGAGGGCGTGCCCCAGGTGCGTCGCCTCGGGGGGCGTCCGGCGCTCCGGATGTCCGGCGAGGCGATCGTCATGGAGTCCGAGCCCTTCGCCGTGGCGGCCGGCGGCGTGCTCCTGCGGGTCGACGTCCGCGGAGCCGGCGTGCTTCGCGTCGAGGCGGGCCGGTTTCGGCGCGCGGTGCGGGCGACCGACCGCTGGCGCAGCGTCACCCTCCGGGTCGACCCGGCCCGTCGCGCCGACCTGACGGTCCGCCTGCGCGCGCTGCCCGGGGAAGGCGTCCTGCTGGTGCGCGATCTCGGAGCGGTTATGCGTCCCGTGGGCCTGCGCGGGGTGCGCGTCACCAGAAGGGCGGGACTGTCCCTGGTGCGCGGGCGGCTGACCCCCGGGGCCGCCGGCGTGCGCGTCCGGCTGCTGGTGGGGCGGGCGAGCGTCGGATCGGCTCGTGCCGACCGCGCGGGCCGTTGGACGATTCGCACGCGGCGGTCGGGGATCGCGCGGCTCGTGGTCGACGACCCGG